>LUYR01000322.1 GCA_001603335.1 Rhodospirillales bacterium Alpha_05
CCGGGCGGCACCCGCAACGGAATTCCACGAGCCTGTCCGCCACTGATACGCATCGCGGCATCAACCCCGCCCGCACGCACCTTGGCAAAAGTTTTCTCGCTGCTTCCACCACAACGCAGCGCGCCCGGCCGAAGCCGGGCGCGCGGTGATAGGCACTGGGCCTGGTTCTTTACTTCGCCGGAGCGCGCTGCGCCTTCCAGTCGATCTGGTGCTCCTTCGAACCAGCCTCCAGCGTCGCCGTCCCGGTGATCGTGTCTCCCGCGATTTTGCCGACGTAGTGCGTCTCGATCTTTCGGCTGCGCCGCTCGCGCACGACCGTAAACTCGATCTGCTCGTCCTTGAGTTGCGCCGCCGCGATCTCCGCCTTGCCGACGCGCTTGTTTTCAACGGTGCCACTGAGCTTGCCGTCGTTGACGCGGAAGATGGCCGTAAACTTCTGCTCGCGCCCATTCGGCCCCGTCACCGTCCAGTGCCAGGTACCGCTCGGATCGGCGGCGAGCATGGCCAACGCGGTTCCGAGCCAGCAGGCAAACAATGTGAGGGTGGTTTTGAATGATTTGGTCATGGAAAAATCAGGGTTTCGTGTCTGCCGCGGGCGCCTTGCGGGCGGGCGGCTCACCGAGCCAGCGCATGCGCCGGTCGGCCATCTTCTCGAATTTGACGCGCTGCTCGGGCGTGAGCACGGAGGCCAGCCGCGGCCGAGCCTCGCGCACGATCTCCCGGGTGCGTTGGAGCGACTCGCTGCGCACCTGGCGGAGCTGCGCCGCCGTGGCCTGCAACTCGTCCCGCACCTGCTGCGACTGCTCGGGCGTGAGGTCGAGTTCCTTGACCATCCGGCGATGCACGCGCTCGGCGAGTCGGTTCATGGGCCGGGCATCACCCGGCTCGCGCAGCGTCTGCCGCACCAGATGCAGCCCGTAGGACGACGTCGCGACCACGCCGCCAGCGAAGCCAACCGTCAACAGCGCCATGGCCGCCAGGATTGCTTTCCACTTTGAGCTCATAGCCAGTCGCCTCCCAGCGTGGCCAAAAGCGACGCAGTCCAGACCAGATCGTCGGCGCTCCACCAAAACGCGAGCGTCGCCACGGCGGCGCACGCCACGAGTGCCGAGGGCCGGGCAAACACCGAGGTAAACGCGTCGAGCAAGCTCGGGCGATCAGCGGGCCGGGCGGCATGCATCGCGCGCAACACGTCCGCGAGCGCGACCGGCGGCGGGAAGTCGCCCCGGGCGGACTGCACCCGTGCAGCCCAGTCGTGGGGGGATGAATCGTTGGAGTTCATGGATCGTTAATCGTTGGGAAATGGAGCATCCTGCAAAAGCGCCTGCAGGCGGCGGCGCGCCCGGAATGCGCGGAGTTTGGCAAGCGGACGGGACCAACCGAGCTCGCGGCCGATTTCAGCGAAGCCCCAGCCTTCCAGATAGTGGAGCGTCAGCACCGTGCAGTCGTCGGGCGGAAGCCTGGCGAGGCATGTTTTGATTTCGTTGGCGGCGGCACGTGCGGCCGGATCGGCGCCGGCAGTAATCGCGGCCGACGTTGACGGCGATGCGGCGCACCCAGTGGAGAAACGGCTGCTCGGCGCGCCACTGCGGCAGCGCGCGCACCACGCGCACGAACACATCCTGCACGAGGTCGTCGAGGTCGGAAGTACGCCGCGCAAAACGCCAGAGCAGGCGCGCCACCTCGCCGTGATGGCGGCGGGCGAGCTCGTCGAGCGCGCCCAGTTCGCCGGCTTGCGCGCGGCGCACCAGCTGGGCGTCGTCTGCGACGGTCGAGTCGGAGGGCTCGGGCATCATCGTCGTCACAGTACGCCAGCCGAGGCCGGGCGGTCAAAGAACAGAATGGCTCTGCGGGCAGCGAAATCCACGGGCTCAGGGCGTCGGGTTGGTCGGAGCCGGCGAAGGCCGTGTCACGCTCGCCTCGCGGCTAACGGTGGTGCCGTTCGGGCCGGTGGCAGTGACGGTGCGGTCGACACCCGACTCCGTCCGCGTGGTGGTTGCCTGGCGACTGGTGGTCCGGCCGTCCCGCAGCGTCGTGCCTGATTCCTTGGTCAGCGTCTGCGTAGTGGCATCAACGGTGCGAGTGGCGGTGTGGCTGCCAGACGCGCCGGCGTTATCGGTCCAGGTCGTCGTGCGCGTGGCGGCGCCATGCGTGCGATTGATCTGAGATTGCGCATGGCCGCGAGGGCCGCTGGCCGAGCGGGTGAGATTGCGCGCCTGCACAGGCAGCGTGGCCAACACCGTGAGGGCAGCGAGCGCGAGGATGTAGCGGGAGAATTTCATGTGGAGCGAGCGGGTTTACAGGATGACTAAACGCGCCACCCGGCCCACGGTTTCACTCCGCCGTCACGATTTTCACACACACCCAAGGAAGGCGCCGCCCGGCAAAGCCTTAGCGAACGCGATTCGACCGCGTCTTTCGCGAACGGTGCGGCGACGGCAGCACGCCGATGCGCGGATCGCGCCGGCGCACGAGCTCCACGATGCGCGCGGCCACGGTCTCGAAATCGCCCCGCGCCTCCG
>LUYR01000323.1 GCA_001603335.1 Rhodospirillales bacterium Alpha_05
CGGCGGGCGCGCCCGCGACCTCGGCGATCCAGGCTTCCCGCCCCTGCCGCCGCGCGATCCATTGCGCGCGGTCCACCTGCCCCCAGGCCGCGATCTGGTCGGCGTCGTAATCCGGCGAAGCGCGCACCGCCGCGAGGAAGATCGCGATCGCGACGTCGTGGTCGGCTTCGGCGTAGGTGCGGATCGTCGATGCGTGGATCATCCTCCGAAGTTAGCAAGATTGTCGCGCCGTTGACAGTTTCGCGCCGCGCCGCGCGCTAGGGTCGGAAACCCTTTCGCCGCAGGACGATTTCACGATGAAAATCACCGCGCTGACCCCGTTCATTCTCCACGTTCCGGTGAGCAAGAGCCTCATCGGCGATTCCACCCACACCATCACCCACTGGGGCATGCCCGGGGTGATCATCGAGACCGATACCGGCCTCAAGGGCTACGGTTACACCGGCACCCACGCCGACCTCCCCTCCGACCGCCTGATCACGTCGATCATCACCGACGTCTTCGGCCCGATGCTGATCGGCGAGGACCCGCGCGAGGTTCGCCACCTCCACCACAAGCTCTCCAAAAGCTCGACCAACATCTGGATCGGCCGGGGCGGCCTGTTGCAGATGGCGATCTCGGCGATCGACATCGCGCTCTGGGACTTGAAAGCGAAGGAAGCCGAGCAGCCGCTGTGGATGCTGATGGGCGGCGGCGCGAGTTCCAAGGTCGCGGCCTACAACACCGATTGCGGCTGGCTGGTGCGCTCGGAGGCCGAACTCGTCGACGACTGCAAGGCGATGATCTTCGATAACGATTTCTCGGCGATCAAGATGAAGATCGGCAAGCCCGACCCGAAGGAGGACTTCGACCGTATCGAAGCGGTGCGTAAGGCGATCGGCGACGCGCCGAAGCTGATGGTCGACGTCAACGGCAAGTGGGACATCGCCACCGCCAAGCAGTACGCCCCCCGCCTCGCCGACTACGACATCACCTGGCTCGAGGAACCGCTGTGGCACGAGGACGTGCACGGCCACAAGGACCTCGCCGAGCGCATCGACACGCCGATCGCGCTGGGCGAGCTGCTCTACGAGTTCGACACCTTCAAGGAGTTCGTGCTCGCGGGCGCGGTGGACTACCTCCAGCCCGACGCGACGCGCTGCGGCGGCCTCACTGCGGTGTGGCAAATCGCCGACCTCGGGCATGCATTTCATCTGCCCGTAACCCCGCATCATGGTGATATGATGCAGGCGCAACTTCACCTCGTCATGGCGCACCCGGCGTGCTCGCTGCTCGAATACATTCCCTGGACGCTCGGATGCTTCGTCGACCCGGTGGTGGTCGAGGACGGATACTACCATCTGCCCACCGCGCCCGGCGCGGGCACCACCCTCAAGGCGGAAACGCTGGACCGCTTCAACGTCAAATAACCCGGTATCGGGGGGAGACACGACATGATCTTCGGTAACGTCAACGCGCTGCAGGACATGGGCTGGCTGCCGCAGCCGCTCAAGCTCGCGGTCGACCACCTCAAGGCGACCGACTTCGCCGCCAAGGAACCGGGCCGCTACGAGCTCCAGGGCGCCGACATCTTCGTTTTGGTGAGCGACCTCACCACCAAGCCCGCGAGCGAGAACCGCCCGGAAATCCACCGCAACTTCATCGACGTGCAGTATCTCGTGCACGGCTCCGAGCGCATCGGCGTCGCCGTCGACACCGGCAAGAACCCGGTGGCGGAAGACCTGCTGGCGGACAAGGACATCCTGTTCTACTCGGCGATGGAGAACGAAACCCCGGTGGAGATGACCCCGGGCAGCTTCGCCGTGCTCTTCCCCTCCGACGTCCACCGCCCGGGCTGCCAGGCCGCCAAGGCCGAGACCATCCGCAAGGTGGTGGTCAAGGTGCGCGCCTCGCTGCTGAAGTAAGCGCCGCCAACCGCATGCAAAAAAAGGGGAGCCGCACGGCTCCCCTTTTTCATGCCCGGAAACGCCGGATCATTTCTTGCGGATTTTCGCGATCAGCTCGACGGTGTCGCGGACCTTCTTCTCGATGCCCTTGTAGTCCTTGGCGTCGAGCAGCGGCTTGGTGATCAGGTTGCTGCCCATGCCGACGCACACAACGCCCGCGCCGAACCACTTGACCAGCGACTCTTCGGTGCAGTCGACGCCGCCGGTCGGCATGATCCGCGTCCAGGGGCTCGGCGCCAGCACCGACTTGACGAACTCCGGCCCGCCGAC
Source organism: Rhodospirillales bacterium Alpha_05 (assembly GCA_001603335.1). GTDB lineage: Bacteria > Pseudomonadota > Alphaproteobacteria > Rhodospirillales > Rhodospirillaceae > Oleispirillum. Next base: position 2,217 of record LUYR01000323.1, read on the forward strand.
GGTGCTGCCGGGGAACATCTTGACGATCTCGCAGCCCAATTCCTCGGCCTGACCCATCTCGGAAAGGGTGCCGCAACCGGGGCAATACGCGATCTTGCGGCGGTTGCACATCTTCGCGACGTCGGGGTTGAGCAGCGGCCCGACGACGAAGCGCGCGGCATAGGCGATGTAGAGCGCCGCGGTCGGCGCATCGACGATCGAGCCGACGCCCATGATCACGCTCGGATCGGCCTTGGCGAAGTGGCGGTTGACCTCGAGGAACACCTGCGAGGCGAAGTCGCCGCGGTTGGTGAACTCGATGCACTTCGCGCCGCCGTCGGCGCACGCCTGGATCACGCTTTTACACACTTCGACATCCTGATGGTAGAACACCGGGATCACTCCCTGCTCCATCATCTTCGACAGAACGGTCATGCGGTCGGCGGACATGTCTTGGTTCCTTATCGCCTCAGGGTCGGACCTATGATTCCCATCCCAGGTCCCGGGAAATGGCGTCCGCGGTGGCGCGGATCACCGGGCCGAGCTCGCGCATTTGCGCCTCGGCCATGTAGAAGATCGGGCTCGAAATGCTGATCGCGGCGACGATGCCGCCGGAGATGTCGTGCACCGGCGCGGCGACGCAGCGGATGCCGAGCTCGTTTTCCTCGAGGTCGTAGGCCCAGCCGCGCACGGCGGCCTCGGACAGCTGCGCCTCGTAGTCGGGCCAGGCGAGCGGGTGCGCATCGGGCGACGCGAGGCCGAGGGCCTCCTCGTAGAGCCCTTTCCAACGCTCGCGCGGAATGCCGAACATCAAAGCCTTGCCGAGGCCGGTGAGCGCGAGCGGCATCTGCTGGCCGATGCGCGAGCGCATTTCGAGGCCACGTGTGCCGGGGATCTTGTCGAGGTAAAGCACTTTCGCGCCGTCGAGCACGCCCATGTGGACGGTGTCCGAGGTGCGCCGCGCCAGCTCCTCGATCTGGCGGCGCGCGATGCCCGCGATCGGCCGCTGCTCGAGCGCGCGCTGGCCGAGGCGGATCAGCTGCGGCCCGAGGGTGTAGCCGCGATGCGGCACGTGGTGGAGATAGCCCTCCGCCACCAGCGAGGAAAGCATGCGATGGGTGGTCGAGCGCCGCGTGCCGAGGCGGGTCGATATCCCTTTGACGTGGGAGACGCCGTCGGCGACGCATTCGAGCAGGGCAAGGCCGCGCACCAGGGTTTGGGTGCCCACCACCTTCGAGGCGGCGAGGCCGTCGGTGTCGTCGTCGAGCGGAGAATTGCCGTCCATTTTCGCCACTCCCAGGGAAAACCGCGAACACTTGGCGAGGTTAGAAGTCGGCCCCAAAAGTGTCAATTCCATTCACCATCTTCCCAGATAGTGAAACAGCGCCCCGGCCTTGCGGCGGGGGCGCTGTTCGGTTCCGAAGCGGCGCGGGCTACTTCGCGAGGAGATGCGGAAGCGCCAGCGGGATCGCCGGAATGTAGGTCACCAGCATCAGGCACATCACCATCACGATGATGAACGGCACGATGCCGCGAGTGACGAGATCGAGCGGCGCCGCCCCCACTCTCGCCGCCACGAACAGGTTGATCCCGAGTGGTGGTGTGATGAACCCGATCGCGAGGTTGACCACCATGATGATGCCGAAGTGCACCGGATCGACGCCGATGGAGAGCGCCACCGGCATCAGGATCGGCGCGAGCACCAGGATCGCCGGGGTGGTGTCCATGAAGCAGCCGACGATCAACAAGAGGAGGTTGATCAGCAGCAGGATCAGCACGCCGTTGGTGGTGACGTGCATCAGCCAGTCGGTGATCATCGCCGGGATCTGCTCGATGGTGAGGATCTTGGTGAACGCCGAGGCGCAGCCGAGGATCACCATCGTCGTGCCGGTGGTCGAGCACGCGCCGCCGATCGGGTCGAGGATGGTCTTGAAGTTGAGCTCGCGGTGGATGAACACGCCGCAGACGAAGGCATAGACCGCCGCCACCGCCGCCGCTTCGGTCGGGGTGAAGATGCCGGCGTAGATGCCGCCCAGAATGATCAGCGGGTTGAGCAGGGCCCATTTCGCCTCGGCGATCGCCTCGCCCGCACGCTTCCAGCTGAACGGCTCGTCGTCGCCGCTCCAGCCGTTTTTCTTGCAGTAGTAGCGGCACCAGACGATCAGCGAGAGGCCGATCAGCATGCCGGGGCCGAAGCCGCCGAGGAACAGGTCGGAAATCGAGGTCGCGGTGGTGACGCCGAAGATCACCATCGGGATCGACGGCGGAATGATCACGCCGATGCTGCCCGCGGTGGCGATCAGCGCCAGGGTGAACGACTTCGAATAGCCACGCTTCAGCATCGTCGGCACCACCATGCCGCCGACCGCCGCCACCGTCGCCGGGCCCGAGCCCGAGACCGCGGCGAAGAACATGCAGACCACCACGGTGACGATCGCGAGACCGCCCGCCATCCGGCCGAAGAACACGCTCGCGACATTGAGGATGCGCCGCGAAACGCCGCCCGCCCCCATCAGCTCGCCCGCGAGGATGAACAGCGGGATCGCCATGATCGGGAAGGAATCGGTGGAGGACACCAGGGTCTGGGGGAAGTATCCGAGCGAAAGCGTATCGCCGACCATGATCGCGGCGACCGAAGAGATACCGATGGCGATGCCGACCGGAACCTCGAGGATGAGGAAGACGACGAGACTGATGAGGAGAACCGCGGTAACCAAGGCTCAGCCCTCCGCGCGAATGAGATTGAGGCGATAGATGATCGCCTGCACCTGGCGGATCGCGGTGAGCGCGAAGCCGACCGTCGGCGCGGAATAGAGCATCCACATCGGCATCTGGATCGCGGGCGAGGTCTGGCCGAGCATCAACTGCTTCTCGACGATGCCCCACGACGAATAGACGACGAACAGCGAGAAGCCGAGGAAGAGCAGGTCGCCGACCAGCTCGACATAAGGCCGCGCGCGCACCGGAAAGAGCAGCAGCGCCGCCTCGATCTTGATGTGCTTCATGATCTGCGCGCCGTAGCTGATGCCGATGTAGATCAGCCAGACGAAGATGTAGCGCGCCAGCTCTTCGGACCACGACAAGGAGTCGCGCATTACATAGCGCATAAACACCTGAACCGCGAGGATCAGGGTCATCGACGACATCAAGACGATACAGACGTACCGCTCGAAGTTCTCGTCGAGAAACTTCAGGAACTTCATATCCGGGTCTCCCTCAAGACGCGCGCATCCCCGGCGCGCCCACTAACCGGTCGATATCGAGACCCCTGCCGCGGGTCCGCGCGGCAGGGGCAAATCGGTGAAAAAAAGCCCGGGCCGGGCGGCCCAGCCGGGGCGGACGGTCAGTTCTTCAGGGTTTCGTCGAGATACGCGCCGTGCGCCATCTTCGCCTTCACGCGATCGAAGAGCTTGATGTCCTGGATGCGCTTCTGCCAGAGCATCTTGTCTTCCGGGGTGAGGTCGGTGACGACCACGCCGGCCTTTTCGAGCTTGGCGCGGATTTCCTTCTCGTACTTCTGCGACTGTTTGCGCTGGTAGTCGGTCGAGACCTTGGTGGCCTTGTCGATCGCGGCCTTCTGCTTATCGGAGAGCGAGTTGTACTTCTTGAGGTTCATCACCACCACGTACGGCGTGTAGACGTGCTGGGTGAGCGAGACGTACTTCTGCACTTCCTGGAACTTGTTGCCGTCGATGATGCCGAGCGGGTTTTCCTCGCCGTCGACGGTGCCCTGCTGCAGCGCGGTGAACAGCTCGGTGAACGCCATCGGCGTCGGGTTGGCGCCGAAGGCCTTCCACGCGGCGAGATGGATTTCGTTTTCCATCGTGCGGATCTTCATTCCGGCGGCGTCTTCCGGCTTCTTCACCGCGACCTTGTTGTTGGTGAAGTTGCGGAAGCCGTTCTCCCAGAAGGTCAGGCCCTTCAGGCCCTTGGCGGCCATGCCGTCGAGGATCTTCTTGCCCACGTCGCCGTCGAGCGCCTTATAGGCGGCGTCCGAGGTGAGGAACAGGAACGGCGAATCGAAGAGGTAGAAGTCGGGGAACATCGTCGCGAGCGGGCTGGTCGAGCTGGCCGCGATGTCGATGTCGCCGAACACCGTGGTCTCGATCGCGACGCGGTCGTCGCCGAGCTGGTTGTCGTTGAACAGGTTGATCTTGAGGGTGCCGTCGGATTCCTTTTCCGCGACTTCCTTGAACATCGCGCCGGCGTCCTTGGCCGACTGCGAGGTGACGTTGGCGAACTTCAGGGTCACCGTCTTATCGGCGGCCAGCGCCCCGGTGACGCCAGCGGCGTTTGCAGCAAAGACCATCGCGCCGGTCAGGGCTGCGGTTTGCATCCATCCCATAAAAAATTCTCCCTTGTCATGATCGCTCGGGTTGCGGCCCCCCTGGACCGCCCCGCTCGTGCTTCCCACTACGGAGCTTTGCCCCGCGTGGCGGGCGTTTTTCGCC
>LUYR01000324.1 GCA_001603335.1 Rhodospirillales bacterium Alpha_05
GCCCGCGATCTTCCTGTTCGCGGTGACGCTGGCGAGCGCGGTGCTGGCGGAGGCCGCCTGCCTCAAGCTCGCGGGCAAGCCGATGACCACGTTGCAGGACGGCTCGGCGGTGCTGTCGGGCTGGATTCTCGCCCTCACCCTGCCGCCCTGGGCGCCGTGGTGGATCGGCGCGGTGGGCTCGGTGCTCGCGATCGTGATCGCCAAGCACGTCTTCGGCGGGCTCGGCCAGAACCTCTTCAACCCGGCGATGGTGGCGCGCGTCGCGCTGCTGATCTCCTTCCCGCTCGAAATGACCCGCTATGTCGCGCCGCGCCCGATGTTCGGCGGCGACGCGGCGAGCTTCGGCGACTCCCTCGCGGTGACCTTCGGCCTCGGCGGTCATGTCGACCTCGACGCGGTGAGCTCCGCCTCGCTGCTCGGCCACGCCAAGACCGAGCTGGCGCGCGGCGTGCCGCTGCACGAGGCGTTGAGCTCGGGCTTCGACCTCTCCAGCCTGTTCTTCGGCACCACCACCGGCAGCATGGGCGAGACCTCGGCGCTGCTGCTGATCGTCGGCGGCCTGATCCTGATCGCGCTGCGGGTGATCTCCTGGCACATCCCGTTGGCGCTGATCCTCGGCATCGTCGTGCCGGGTACGCTGTTCCACGCCATCGACCCCGACCGCTACCTCTCGCCGCTGGTCCACGCGCTCGCCGCCTCGACCCTGTTCGGCGCGTTCTTCATCGCCACCGACCTCGTCACCTCGCCGGTGACCCGCACCGGCCAGATGATCTACGGCGCAGGCTGCGGCGTCCTGATCTTCATCATCCGCACCTGGGGCGGCTACCCCGAAGGCATGGCGTTCGCGGTGCTGCTGATGAACGCTACGACGCCGCTGATCGACCGCTGGGTGCGACCGCGCATCTACGGCCGCGACCGCAAGGGCCGCCCGTTGCCGGTCAAGCCGACGGAGGCGAAGTGATGGCCAACTATCGCACCACGCCGTGGTTCCAGGGAGTCCTGCTCGGCGGCTTCTGCCTCGTCGCCTCGGTTGCGCTCGCCTATGGCACTAAGCTCACCGCACCCGCGATCGAGAGCGCCGCCAAGGCCGACCTCACCGCCTCGCTCAACCAGGTGATCCCGGCGTCGAAGCGCGCCAACGACATGACCGCCGACACCGTCACCCTCGACACCCCCGGCGGCAAAACCATCGTCTACCGCGCCCGCAGCGGCAAGAAGGTCGACGCGGTCGCCTATCGCGTCGTCGGCAAGGGCTACGGCGGCGACATCGTGATCGTCATGGGCGTCGACCGCTCGGGCGAAATCCTCGGCGTGCGGGTGGTGCAGCATTCCGAAACCCCCGGCCTCGGCGACAAAATCGACGCGCGCAAGACCGACTGGGTGCACGGCTTCGACAAGCTCTCGCGCGCCAACACGCCCGACGCCAAGTGGGCGGTGAAGAAGGACGGCGGCCGCTTCGACCAGTTCAGCGGCGCGACGATCACGCCGCGCGCGGTGGTCAAGGCGGTCAAGGAAGGGCTGGAGCTGTTCGAGGCCAACCGCGCCCAGATGCTGGGCGCGGAAGCCGACGACCCGCCCGCTGCGAGCGTCCCCGACCCGGCCGCCGCGCCCAAGTCCGAGAGGAGCGTTTCATGAGCAAACCCAGCCGCGCCATGGCCATCCTCAAGGACGGCCTCTGGACCAACAACGTCACCCTGTCGCAGAAGCTCGCGCTCTGCCCGCTGCTCGCGGTGACCTCGACCGCCACCAACGGCCTCGGCATGGGCATCGCCACCACCGCGGTGCTGGTGATGACCAACGTGGCGATCTCGCTGGTGCGCGGCGTGATCACGCCGCAGGTGCGGATCCCGGCGTTCATCCTGGTGATCGCGGGGATCGTCACCCTGGTCGACATGGCGATCAACGCCTACGCCCACGAGCTCTACAAGGTCCTCGGCCTGTTCATTCCGCTGATCGTCACCAACTGCGTCATCCTCGGTCGCGCCGAAGCCTTCGCCTCGCGCAACGGACCCGCGTATTCGGCCGCGGACGGCCTCGGCATGGGCATGGGCTTCACCGCCGCGCTCACTGGCATCGGCGCGATCCGCGAGGTGCTCGGCTCGGGCACGCTGTTCGCCAACGCGTCGCTGATGCTCGGAGCTCCGATGGCGTTCCTCGAAACCACGGTGATCTCCGACTACAAGGGTTTCCTGTTGATGATCCTGCCGCCCGGCGGCTTCCTCGTGCTCGGCTTCGCGCTCGCGGCGAAACGTATCTTCGACACCCGCGCCAGCCGTCGCGCCGCCGCCGCGGTGGCGACCGAACCCGCCTCCGCCTGTCACTGATCGGAGTCCGCTCGCCATGGCCCTGCATGTCGGCGTCGCCTACGCCACCCCCGCCCGCCAGGTTTGGCTCAAGCTCGACGTGCCCGAAGGCGCGACGGTCGCCGATGCGATCGCCCGCTCCGGCATTCTCGCCCAGTTCCCCGAAATCGACCTCGGCGCGCAGAAGGTGGGGATTTTCGGCAAGGTCACGCCCTTGACCGCAAGCGTCGCCGACGGCGACCGCATCGAGATCTACCGCCCGATCACCGCCGACCCGGCGAAGATCCTCGGCCGCGACGGCGACTAGACCGGCTCGGCGACGCAGACCCGGTCGCGTCCGGCGAGTTTCGCCGCATAAAGCGCCTGGTCGGCGCGTTCGATCAGGTCGTCGAACGACGAGTGCGAGGCGGCTTCGCGGGTCACCGCGCCGACGCCGATGCTGATCGTCACGGTGAGCGGCACCCGCCGCCCGTCCGCCTCGACCTCGAACCGGTTGGCCCCCACCGCGGCGCGAAGCTTTTCCGCCAGCTCCGCACCGCCCCTGGCGTTGGTGTCGGGCAGCAGGACCATGAACTCCTCGCCGCCGAAGCGCGCCACCAGATCGGTGCGCCGCACCGTGCGCTCGAGAATCCGCCCCACCGCGATCAGCACATCGTCGCCCGCCGGATGGCCATAGGCGTCGTTGACCCGTTTGAAATGGTCGATGTCGATGGCGAGCAGCGACAGCGGCTCGCCGTTGCGCGCCACCCGCGCCAGGGCGTGCTCGAAGTGGTCGAGGAACTTGCGGCGATTGGCGAGGCCGGTGAGCGCGTCGTGCAGCGCCATCTGCTCGAGCTTGAGCTTCGCCTCGGTGGTCTCGGTGACGTCCATGGTGATGCCGCGATAGCCGAAGCCGCCCTCGACGTCGCTCACCGGTCGCCCGCTCACCGAAACCCAGACCTTCCTGCCGTCCTTGCGGGTGCGGCGGAAGACGATGTTCTCGTACGGCTGGCCGCTGCGCAGCACGGTGACGTAAGCCTGGGTGGCCGCATCCTCGAGGTCGAAGAGTTCGAGCGCCGAGTGTCCGATCAGCTCGTCCGGCGTGTAGCCCAGCGCCTTCTCGGTGCCCTGGACGAAGGTGTAGCGGAATTCCCGGTCGACCTCCCAGAGGTAGATCGGCGCGAAGTCGATGGCGCTCGCCATCATCTCGTGGACCCGCACGCTCTCCGCCTCGACCTTGCGCCGCTCCTCGACTTCCTTGAGGCGCGCCAGCGTCGCCTCCTGCGCGTGCAGGCGCTCCTTCTCCAGCCGGTCGCGCACCCACATGCCGTTGAGCGCCTGGTCGATCAGGGGAGTGAACCGCTTCAGCAGGTGCACGTGCGCGGGCGAAAAGAATGCGGGCGTGGGGTGGACGAAGACGATCGCCGCGCTGATCGCCTGGGAGCGAATCGGCACCATGATCGCCGAGCGCGCCGCGGTCAGCGCCGCCTGCGGCAGGTCGGACCACTCCTGCGACAGCCGGGTGTCGAACAGCGCCACGGTTTCGCCGTCCAGCACCCGGCCGAGGACCTCGCGCGGCGACCAGCGCAACCCGAGGAAACGCGGCGCGGTCGAGCGCACGACGCGGAAGCCGCCGCGCCCGCCCATCGCCAGCAGGAACGCATCGGCGAACGGCACCATGTCGCGCAACACGTCGGCAAGGGCGTCGAACATCGCGCCGGTGTCCTGCGCGTCGGAGAGCGCGCGCAGGCCGCGCATCAGGGATTCGGATTCGAGGCGGAGATTGCGCTCGTGCAGGCGCAGGCGGTCGAGCTCGATCAGGCTCTCGCGGAGGTGCTCGAGGTCGGCGGTGTGGACCATCGGCTACGCCCCCAGGATCAGCGACGAAATCATCAGGTTGGCATGGACCGCCCGGGCGTCGGTGAGGTTGCCCTGCTCGCCGAAGGTGAACGGCGCGAGGAACGGCCGGTCGAGCATCGCGGTGCGCAGCCGCGACTGGACCTCGCGCAGGTCGTCCACCAACAGCGCCGCGAGCCCGGCGCAAACCGCGATCAACCCGCCCGAAACCATGCAGACGTCGGCGCACTGAAGGGTGATCGCCGCCTCCACCGCGCGCGCCGGGCGCGCCACCAGGGTGCTGCGCGCGCCCACCATCAGGCGGATTTCCTGGCCCTGGGCGATGTCGGTCATCATCACCAGGGCGCCGTCGGCGCGGAGCTCGTCGACGTGGGTGAGGGCATAGAGCGGAAATTCGCCGATCCGCCCGACCTCGCGGCCGAGCGGCGCGAGCGCGGTATGCAGCGAGTTGGTGTTGGGAGGGAAGGGCACGCCGGTCTGCGCGCGCACCCATTCGGCGTAGACCTCCGCCGCCGGAGCGTCGTCGATGCGATGCACGATCCGCCGCCCCTCGCAACGGGTCGCGACGCCGGCGAAACGGGTCGGCACGCACCCGGCGTGGAACGCGCGGCTCACCGGCAGCGGGCAAAACACCACGGCGATCGCGATCGCGTCGGACTGCTCGCTGCCGCGCACCAGGACCCGCGACG
>LUYR01000325.1 GCA_001603335.1 Rhodospirillales bacterium Alpha_05
GCCGCACCCGCCGCGGCGCTTTCGGGCGACGCCCTCGCCGAGGATCGCGCCGGCTGGCGGCGCTTCGGCATCGCGGTGGCGTTCTGCGGCGTCTACGGCCTCGGCCTGATCGGGCACGGCCTGCCGTTCTGGCTGGTCACCGCCGCCTTCGTCGCGGCGTTCGTCTTCACCTTCGATTTCCCTCGCCGACGCGCCGCAGGGCAGACCCTGCGCGGCGCGGCGCTCGCGGTTGTCTACGGCCTCGCCACCGGCCTACTGGTGTCGTACCTGTTCGAGGATGTCTTCCTCGTGCGCCTGCCTTGAGGGAAACATCGGGATGGACGGGCTTTCTCTCCTCGGGCAGGCGATCCTCGGTTTTCTCGACCCGGTGACCCTGTTCTACATCGCCGTGGCCGGTTTCGTCGGCGTGGTGATCGGCTGCCTCCCCGGCCTCACCGCGACCATGGGCGTGGCGCTGCTCACCACCCTCACCCTCAAGCTCCCCTCCGACGTCGCGGTGCTGGTGCTGGTGGTGTGCTACGTCGGCGCGATCTACGGCGGCAGCCGCTCGGCGATCCTGCTCAACATCCCCGGCACCCCCGCGAGCGCCGCCACCTGCCTCGACGGCTACCAACTCGCCCGAAAGGGCCTCGCGGGGTATTCGATGGGCGTGGCGACCAGCGGCTCGGTCCTCGGCACGATCATCGGCATCGTGTGCCTCGCCCTATTCACCCCCATCCTCGGCAATTTCGCGCTGCGCTTCGGCGCTTACGAGTTCTTCTGGCTCGCGGTGTTCGGCGTGGTGATCTCGGGCAACCTCACCGGCAACGACCCTTTGAAGGGCTGGCTCGCAGGCTTCCTCGGGCTGTTCCTCTCCTGCGTCGGACAGGAGGGCATCCACGCCTACGAACGCTTCACCTTTGGCAACCTCGACCTCGCCGGGGGCTTCCAACTGATCCCGGCCCTCGTCGGTCTGTTCGGCTGCGCCGAGGTGTGGACGGTGATGCGCGACCCGCTCCACACGGTGAAGGTCCAGGCGAGCGACACGGTGATCCCGAAGATCGCCGACGTGCTGAAGTACTGGCGCACGATCATCCGCTCCGGCCTGATCGGCACCTTCATCGGCCTGATGCCGGGGGTCGGCGAGGACATCGGCGCGTGGAGCTCCTACGCCGCCGCCAAGCGCGCGAGCAAGGAGCGCGAAATGTTCGGCAAGGGCTCGGTCGAGGGCCTGATGGCGGCGGAAACCGGCAACAGCGCGGCGGTGCCGGGCGCGATCATTCCGGTACTGACCCTCGCGGTGCCGGGCTCCGCCCCCGCCGCGGTGCTGATGGCGGCGATGCTGATCCATGGCGTCCACCCAGGGCCGATGATCATGATCGAGTCGCCCGACTTCGTTTACAAAATCATCGCGATGATGCTGTTCGCGACGCTCTCGATGCTGTTCTACGGCCTCACCCTCACCAAGCTGCTGGTGAAGGTTTTGCAGGTGCCGCGCAACATCATCATGCCGATCGTGTTCGTGCTCTGCTGCGTCGGCTCCTATGCCATCGCATCGCGCCTGTTCGACGTCTGGGTCATGCTCGGCTTCGGCCTGCTCGGCTTCGTGCTGCGGCGGCTCAATTATCCGGTCGCGCCGCTGGTGCTCGGTATCGTCCTCGGTGACCTCCTCGACAAGAGCCTGCGCCGCGGCCTGGTGCTGAGCGACGGCGACCTCACGCCGTTCTTCACCCGCCCGATCAGCGCGGTTCTCTGCCTATTCGTCGTCGGCACCCTTCTCTTCAGCATTCCGGCGGTTCACCGGGGCGCGGCGGGGCTGTGGCGCCGAACCTTTTCCCGGGCACGCGATGGCGCGAGCCCGTTGTAGGAGCCCGACGCACGGCCGCCGGAGAATGCGGTCACGCCGGGACGGTCCTGAACCTAGGGAGGATTGGTCGATGAAGGCGTTCCTGAAGTTGGCCGCGGTTGCGGCGGCGGTCGGTGCGGCCGCGGTTCCGGCCCACGCGGCCGAGTATTCCTGGAAGCCGGACAAACCGGTTTCCATCATCGTTCCCTGGGCGGCGGGCGGCTCGACCGACCAAGCCACCCGCGTCGTCGCGGCGGAGCTGGAAAAGGCCCTCGGCCAGCCGTTCGTGATCATCAACCAGCCGGGCGCCTCGGGCTCGATCGGCACCACCACCGCGATGCGCGCGCCGTTGGACGGCTTCACCTGGGCCGCCGGCGCGGTGGGCGACCTCGGCAGCTACGGCGTACTTGGCATGGTCGAGACCAAGGCCGAGGACTGGAACCTGTTCTTCAGCGTCGCCAACGTCTCGGTGCTCGGCGCGAACATGGACACGCCCTACAAGACCGCCAAGGACGCCATCGCCGCGATGAAGGCGAAGCCCGGCAAGGTCTCGGTGGCCACCGCCGGTCAAATCTCCTCGGGCCACAACGCCATCGAGCTGGTCGCCAAGGCAGCCCACGTCACCTACAAGCACGTCACCTACGACGGCGGCAACCCCGCGGTGATCGCCACCGTGGCGGGCGAGACCGAGCTCACCACCCAGCTCGCGGTGGAGCAGGTCGAGATGATCCGCGCCAAGCGCCTGCGCCCGCTCGCCGCGATCAGCGACCAGCCGCTCGAAATCGAGGGGTTCGGAACCGTGCCGCCGGTCACCAAGGACCTCCCCAACCTCAAGACCGCCACCAACTACTTCGGCATCTGGATCCCGAAGGGCGCGCCGAAGAACGTCGTCGAGACGATGCAGGCGGTGTGGCGCGACAAGATCGCCACCTCCGCCGCGGTCAAGACCTATGCCGCCAATCGCGGCGCGCTGTTCACCCCGATCGCGGGCGACGAAGCGCAGCAGAAGGCGCGGCCGATCATCGCCTCCAACTCCTGGGCGCTGTTCGACGCAGGCAAGGCCAAGGTCTCGCCCGACACCCTCGGCATCACGCGGCAGTAAACCCGTTCCCGGCGCGACACCCTTGGGCGCAGCGCGCCCGGGGGCGTCGCGGCGGGCCCTTCCCCGGTCTTGACTCGCCTGGGGCGGCGGCGTAGCGTTTCGGTAGAAAATAACCATTTGGTTACTTCTTCTCTGGTTTCCCGCAATACGCAGGGATTCAAGGAGAGATAAAACCCCGTCACCCCGTGCCATGGCCTGGCTTCGGGGTATGAATAACCGTTCGGATACGCTTTCAGTCTTCCCGGAAAGGATGAACCATGGCCGAGAAACGCATTGGCATCGTGATGAACGGCGTCACGGGCCGCATGGGGATGAACCAGCACCTGATCCGCAGCATCGCGGCGATCCGCGCCGACGGCGGCGTGCGGCTGAAATCCGGCGACGTGGTGATGCCCGACCCGATCCTCACCGGGCGCAACGGCGACAAGCTCCAGGCGCTGGCCAAGGCGCACGGCATCGACCGCTGGAGCACCGACCTCGACGCCGCCCTCGCCGACCCGAAGGACGAGGTGTTCTTCGACGCAGCGGCGACGCGGCTGCGCGCCGGGCTGATCCGCCGCGCGATCGCGGCGGGCAAGAACATCTACTGCGAAAAGCCCACCGCCGAGACCCTCGCCGACGCGGTCGACCTCGCCCGCCTCGCCAAGGCCGAGGGGATCATGCACGGCGTGGTGCAGGACAAGCTCTTCCTCCCCGGCCTGCGCAAGCTCAAGATGGTGATCGACAGCGGCTTCCTCGGCCGCATCCTCTCGGTGCGCGGCGAGTTCGGCTACTGGGTGTTCGAGGGCGACTGGCAGCCCGCGCAGCGCCCCGCCTGGAACTACAAGGCGGCCGAAGGCGGCGGCATCATCCTCGACATGCTCTGCCACTGGCGCTACGTGCTCGAGAACACCTTCGGCGCGGTGAAGTCGGTCTCCTGCCTCGGCGCGACCCACATCCCCGAGCGCGTCGACGACGACGGCACGCGCTACGCCGCCGACGCCGACGACGCCGCCTATGCCACCTTCGAACTTGAAGGCGGGATTATCGCGCAGATCAATTCCTCGTGGTGCACGCGGGTGCGGCGCGACGACCTCGTCACCTTCCACGTCGACGGCACCCACGGTTCGGCGGTGGCGGGCCTGCACAAGTGCTGGACCCAGGCGCGGGTCAACACGCCGAAGCCGGTGTGGAACCCCGACGTGCCGCAGACCATCGACTTCTTCGCCACCTGGGACGAAGTGCCGGACAACGCGGTCTACCCCAACGGCTTCCGCGCCCAGTGGGAGATGTTCCTGCGCCATCTCGCGGGCGAGGTGCCGGAGTTTCCCTGGAATCTCGAGGCCGGGGCGCGCGGCGTGCAACTCGCCGAAGCGGGGATCCAGTCCTGGCGCGAGCGCCGCTGGGTCGATCTGCCCGACCTCGTGATCTGAGGGAGCCCGCGATGCGCGACCTCACCGCGAAGCCGGAACTGCTCTCGCTCAACACCGCGACCCTCGGGCCGACGCGCAACCTCAAGGATGCGGTGGAGGGCTGCCTGCGCCACCGCATCGGCGGCATCTCGCCGTGGCGCGACAAGATCGCCGAGATCGGCCTGAAGCAGGCCGAACGCCTGATCAAGGATGCCGGGCTCACCGTCACCGGCGTCTGCCGCGGCGGCATGTTCCCCGCCGCCGACGCGGCG
>LUYR01000326.1 GCA_001603335.1 Rhodospirillales bacterium Alpha_05
TAAAACGCCGGAGCCGGCGCGAGGCCGACGGCGTCGAACAGGTCGCGGAGCTTTTCCGTCGCCGCGGCGTCGGCGGTGCGGAGCGGCTTGGTGCAGACGTCGCAATCGATGATGCCGCGCATCACCAGGGCCTTTTTCACCACCGGGATGAACGGGTCGCCGATGCCGTAAAGGTCCATCAGGCGGTCGACGATGCGCTGGTGTTTGGCGATCGCGGTGAAGTCCTTGGCGTCGACGGCGGCGATCCAGGCGGCGAAGAGCTCCGGCGCGAGGTTGGAGAGCGCGCCGATGCAGCCGTTGCCGCCCGAGAGGATGTTGTGGGCGAAGTTGTTGTCGAAGCCCGAGAAGATCTCGAACTCCGGCAGCTCCGCCTTCACCGTCTTGATCAGGTCGCAGGTGTGGTTCATGTCGAACAGGGTGTCTTTGAGTCCGACGATGTTCTTGAACGTCGTCGCGAGCTTGAGGACGGTGGCGGGGGCGAGGGAGTAGCCGGTGCGGTCGGGGAAGTTGTAGAGGTAGATCTTCCCCGCCGCCGCGCCGGCGATCCGGGCGTAGTAGTCGTAGATCGCCTCCTGGGTCAGGCGGACGTAGTAGGGGCTGATGATCATCGCCCCGCTCGCGCCCTTGTCGAAGGCGTGGTTGGCGAGTTCGATGCTTTCGTCCGGATCCATCCGGCTCGCCCCGGCGAAGACGCGGAAGCTCTCGCTCGCATGGGGCGCCGCCATGTCGATGAACGCCTTCGAGGTGGTCATGTCCATGGCGAAGAATTCGCCGGTGCTGCCGAGCACCGCCATGCCGCTTAACCCGCCCTTGATCAGGTGGGCGTAGAGGCGGTGGTTCTGCTCGGGGTCGGGCCGCCCCTTGGCGTCGAAGACCGAGACCACGGGGGTGATGAACTGACTTTTCATGAGCTTGCCTTCTGCGGATGGGGACTCAGTACGCGGTCAGGCCGCCGTCGACCGGCAGCGCCACGCCGTTGAGGAACGCCGCCTCGTCGGAGGCGAGGTAGAGCGCGGCGTTGGCCACGTCCCGGTCGGTGGCGAGGCGGCCGAGCGGCACTTCTCCCAGGCGTTCCGCCTTCTTCTGCGGGTCCTGGAACAGCACCTGGACGAGCGGCGTGTCCACCGTGCTCGGGTGGATCGAGTTGCAGCGGATGTTGTCCTTGGCGTAGCGCACGCCGACGGTCTTGGTCATCAGGCTGAGCGCGCCCTTGGTGATGGTGTAGGCCTCGGTGGTGTACTTGTGGCCGACCAGGCCGCAGATCGACGACATGTTGATGATCGACCCGCCGCCGCCCTCGCGCAACACCGGGATCGCGTGCTTGATGCCGAGGAACGGGCCTTTGACGTTGACGCCGAGCATGGTGTCGAAGTTCTCCGCCTTCATCTCCTCGATCGGCTCGCGGATGTTGATCCCGGCGTTGTTGACCAGCACGTCGAGCCTGCCGAAGCGCTCCACCGCCGCTTTGATCGCCGCGATCCAGCTCGCCTCGTCGGTGACGTCGAGGCGCTGGAATGCCGCAGCGCCGCCCGCCGCTTCGATCGTCGCCACGGTGGCTTCGCCCGCCTCGGCGTTGACGTCGCAAATCAGCACCCGCGCGCCTTCTTCGGCGAAGCGACGGGCGATCGCCGCGCCCAGCCCTTGCGCCGCGCCCGTGATCAGGGCGCTCTTGTCCTTCAGTCGCATTGCCGTGTTCCTCAAGGTGAAGGCGAACCCCCGGAAGGGGGCTCGCGGTTCGGGGCGCTCAAGCGCGCACTTCGGCCTGCGCCAGCTTTTCGTAATGGCGGACGATGGCGCTGTGGTCGGAGGTGGAGAGGCCTTCGAGGGTGAGGGCCTGCATCGTTTCCATCACGTTGGCGGTGAGGGGCACCGGCACGTGGAGGGCATGCGCGGTGTCGAGCGCGTTCTGCAGGTCCTTGACGTGCAGTTCGATGCGGAAGCCGGGCGCGAAGTTGCCCGCGAGCATCATCGGCACCTTGGCGTTCATCACCGTCGACCCGGCGAGGCCGCCCTTGATCGCGTTGAACACGGTCTCGGGCTTGACCCCGGCCTTGGTGGCGAGCACGAACGCCTCGGACACCGCGGCGATGTTGAGCGCGACGATGATCTGGTTGGCGAGCTTGGTGACGTTGCCCGCGCCGATCTCGCCGGCGAGCACCACCGAGGAGCCCATCTTTTCGAGGATCGGCTTGACCGTCTCGAACGCCGCAGCGTCGCCGCCGACCATGATCGCGAGGGTGCCGTCGATCGCCTTGGGCTCGCCGCCCGAAACCGGCGCGTCGAGCATGGTCACGCCCCGGGCCTTGAGCGCGGCGCCGATCTCCTGCGACGCCGCCGGGGCGATCGAGCTCATGTCGACGACGATCGCGCCCGCCTTCGCGCCGTCGATTACCCCCGCCTTGCCGAGGATCGCCTCCTTCACGTGCGGCGAGTTGGGCAGCATGGTGATGATGACGTCGCTTTGCGCCGCGACGTCCTGGTTCGAGGTGCCCGCCTTCGCGCCTGCCGCGACCACGTCGTCGAGGGGGGCGAACTTGTCGTAGACGACGAGGTCGTAGCCCGCCTTGAGGAGGTTCTTCGCCATGGGCCGACCCATGATGCCGAGCCCGATGAAACCGATCTTCATAGTCCGTCTCCTAAATCACTTAACCTTGAGGGCGGTCTTGACGGCCGCGGCGATGTGGCGTTCGGTCAGGCCGAAGGTTTCGAGCAGTTCGGCGTAGCTGTGCGCCGAGGTGCCGAATTCGTCCTCGATGCCGACGCGCACGAACGGCAGGTCGACCTCGCCGATGAGCTGCTCGGCGATGGCGCTGCCGAGGCCGCCGAGCTTGGTGGCTTCTTCGGCGGTGACGATCGCCTTCTTGCCCGCGATGTACGTGAGGATCTCGCTCTTCTCGAGCGGCTTCAGGGTGCTGACGTTGATCACCTCGGCGGAGATCCCCTCGGCCTTCAGCAGCTCGGCGGCTTCCGCCGACTTCCACACCATCGAGCCGGTGGCGAAGATCACCACGTCGTCGCCCGCGACGATGCGCGACATCTTGCCGATCCGGTATTCGCCCGCTTCCGGGGTGTAGACCGGCAGGTCGTTGCGATTGATGCGGATGTAGACCGGGCCCTGGTGCGCCACCATCGCCCGCATCATCTTGCGGGTTTCCACCGCGTCGCAGGGATTGAGCACCACCATGTTGGGGATCATCCGCATCACGTTCGCGTCTTCGATCGACTGGTGGGTCTTGCCGTCGCCGAAGTCGGAGAAACCGCAGCTCGAGCCGCAGATTTTGACGTTGGCGCCGGGGATCGCGATGCCGCAGCGGATCTGGTCGTAGGCGCGGCCGAAGGCGAACACCGCGAAGGTGCTGTAGAACGGGATCTTGCCCGCGAGGGCGAGGCCCGCTGCGGTCGAGGCCATGCTCTGCTCGGCGATGCCCATCTCGAAGTAGCGCTCGGGGTAGACGTCCTTGAATAGGCACGACATCGTCGATTTGCCCAAGTCGGCCTCAAGCACGACGATGTTGGCGTCGGACTGCCCCAGTTCCACCAGGGATTCGCCATAGGCCGTCCGCAAGCTTTTCTTTTCCATCAGATCATCTCCTTCTCGGCTTCGAGGGCGGCTTTCTGCGCCTCGAGTTCGGCCATCGCCTGCGCGTACTTGGCTTCGTCGAAGGTACCGTTGTGGTAGGCCGGGGTATTTTCGGCGAAGGAGACGCCCTTGCCCTTGACGGTGTCGAGGATCACCAGCGTCGGTTTGCCCTTCACCGCCTTGGCCTGGTCGACGGCGGCGAGGATATGGCCGATGTCGTGGCCGTCGATCGAGATCACCTCCCAGCCGAACGCCTTCCATTTCTGGTCGAGGGCGGGGATGGCGAAGACGTCGGCGGTGCGGCCGGTCGCCTGGATCTTGTTCCAGTCGAGGAAGGCGGTGAGGTTGTCGAGCTTGAAGTTGACGGCCGCCATCGCGGCTTCCCAAAGCTGGCCCTCGGACTGCTCGCCGTCGCCCATCACCACGTAGACGCGGCTCGCGCTTTTATCGAGGCGCAGCGCCAGCGCCATGCCGACGCCGAGGGAAAGCCCCTGGCCGAGCGAGCCGGTGACCGCCTCGATGCCGGGCACGGTGAGGTCCGGGTGGCCCTGCAACAGGCCGTGCAGGCTCTTCACCTTCTGCAGTTCCTCGCGGGGGAAGAAGCCGAGTTCGCAGAGTGCCGCGTACTGGATCAGCGCGGCGTGGCCCTTCGACAGCAGGAAGCGATCGCGCTCCGGGTTCTTCGGATTCTTGCGGTCCACGCGCATCGCGTGGAAGTAGAGCACCGCCATGGTCTCGGCGAGCGAGGCGGACCCGCCCCAGTGCCCGGCCTTGCCGACCCCGATCATCTCCAGCACGTCGCAACGCAGCTGCACTGCCGTCGCCTGGAGTTGTTTGATCAATGCTTGGTTTTCCACCTGTTTCTCCTTTCCAAAGCGGCGTGGCTCGCGCCACCAACCGCGCGGCGGACGGTCTCAGTGCACGAAGCCCAACATCCTCGGAATCACCAGAACCAGCTCCGGGATGTACGTAATCAGCATCAGCGCGAACAATTCCGCGCAGATGAACGGCATCACCGCCTTCGAGATCTTCTCGATGCTGATCCCCGCGATCGGCGAGGCCGCGAACAGGCAGACCCCGACCGGCGGCGTGATCAGGCCGATGTTGAGGTTGACCAGCATCACCAGGGCGAAGTGCAGCGGCTGGATGCCGAGCTGGATCGCGATCGGCAGAAGGATCGGCGCGAGCAGGATCACGCTCGCGGCGGTCTCCATGATCATCCCCATGAACAGCAGGAGGATGTTGACCAGCAGCAGGTAGACGTACTTGTTGTCGGTGATCTGGAGAATGAAGTTGGCGGCGGTGTGCGGCAGGTGTTCGAGCGCCATCACCTGGCTGAACAGCCCCGCCATCGCGATGATCAGGAGGATCACCGAGGACGACACCGCCGAGCGCGCGAAGCATTCGATGATGTCTTTGACGGTGAGGGTGCGGAGCAGGAAAACCCCGGCGACGATCGCGTAGAAGCAGGCGATTGCGGCGGCTTCGGTCGGGGTGAAGTCGCCCGAGAAGATGCCGCCGACGAGAATCACCGGGCACATCAGCGCGATCAGCGACTTGCGCACCGTCACCACGGCGTCGGAGAACGGGATCGCCTCGGTGCGGCGGGGATGGTTGTACTTGAGCGCGAAGTAGTAGCTCATGACCATCAGCACCAGGCCGACCGCGAGGCCGGGGACGAAGCCCGCGGCGAACAGCGCGCCGACGGATTCGCCGGTGGTCATCGCGTAGACCACCATGATGATGCTGGGCGGAATGATCGGACCGATGACCGAGCCCGCGACGGTGATCGCGGCGGCGTAGTCGGTCTTGTAGCCTTCCTTCTGCATCGCCGGGATCAGCACCGAGCCGAGCGCCGCGACGTCGGCGACGCCCGCGCCGGTGATGCCGGCGAAGAAGATGCTGCACACCACCGTGACGTGGGCCATCGCCCCCGGAATCCGGCCGACCAGCAGCTTGGCGAAGTTCACCAGGGAATCGGTGATGCGCGAGCGATTCATCAAATCGCCGGCGAGGATGAAGAACGGGATCGCCAGCAGCACGAAGTTGTCGCAGCCGCTGTAGAGTTTCTGCCCGATCATGTCGAGCGGGATGTTGCCGACGAAGAGGAAGTAGTACAGCGCCGACGCGCCGATCACGAATGCGATCGGAATGCCGATCGACATCGAGCCGATGAAGACGAATACGAGCGCACCCATCACCCTTCCTCCTGGGCTCCGATCAGGACGGACCCGATCGTTTTTCCGGTGGGGATGGAGAACAGCCCGTAGAGCAGATGCACGCACATCATCGCCATGCCGAGCGGCAGCGAGAGCTTCACCCACATCATCGAGACCGGCACGATGTCGCCGATCATCCCCTCGGCGCTCAGCGCGGCCTTGAGGCTGTAGCGGGTGGCGAACATCAGCGTGGCGAGAACCACGAGGTAGGCGAGCATCACGCAGAACTTGCCGACCGCGAGCGGCATCGCCTGCAGGACCATGTTGACGCCGACGTGCTGCTTGCGCTTGAGCGCGGCGCTCGCGCCGATGAAGCAGATGCTCACCAGACCCCAGCGGGAAAGCTCTTCCGAAAGTGCGAAATTGTGGCCGGTGATGCGGAGAACCACGCCGCTCATCACCAGGCAGAACACCGCCGCGAGAATCAGCGACGACAGTACCAGCGCGAATTTGTCCAAGGCATTGCTGAGTTTTTCAAGCATTTGCATGGAAGCCCCCTAAGCTTTTCTGACGACCCCTCCGGGTTTGGCCCGGAGGGGTTTGCGATGTGGGCAAATGCTCAGTAGCCGTAGTGCTTCTCGCCTTCCTTCACGGTCGCGAGGAACTTGTCGACGACGGGGTCGCCGATCTGGCCACGCAGCCAGGCGTAGGTCGGCTGGGCAGCTTCCTTGAACTGCTCGAGCTCGGCCGGGGACGGCACGTAGATTTCCATGCTCTTCTTGATCGTGCTGAAGTCGAGCACCCGCGAAGCGAGGGTTTCGGCGGCGCGGTCGGCCATCTGGGCCTGCTCGGCGGCGACCAGGATGATGTGCTGGTATTCCTTCGGCAGCTTGTTGAAGTAGGCCGCGTTGATGGTGACGAAGTTTTCGCTCCAGGTATGGCCATCGAGGGTGATGTACTTCTGGACTTCGTTCCACTTGTTGGCGGCGATGTTCCAGATCGGGTTTTCCTGGCCGTCGACAACGCCGGTCTGGCAGGCGGTGTAGATTTCGCCCGAGGCGAGCGGGGTCGCGGCGGCGCCCATCGCTTCGACCATCTTCACGTAGATCGGCGACTGCATCACCCGGAACTTCAGGCCCTTGAGGTCGGCGGGCGAGTGGATCGGCTTCTTGTTGTTGGTGAAGTGGCGGGTGCCGTTCTGACCGACGGCGAGCATCTTGAGGCCGGTCTTCTTCTCCATGTCGGCGGTCATGTCCTTCCACATCTGGCTCTGGTCGAAGAACCACCATGCGATCTCGTCGGACTTGAACACGTAGGGCAGGAAGATCACCTGCACGTCGGGATAGAGGCTGGCGATGGTGCCGGTGGTGGTGACCATCTCGATGCTGCCCGAGCGGGCCATTTCCATCGTCGCCTTGGTGTCGCCGAGCGCGTTGCCCGGGAACAGGTCGACGGCGACCTTACCGTTGGTGTTGGATTCGACGATGCTCTTGAACACCAGCGCGAAGGCGTGTTCCGGCAGCGGAATTTGCGAAAGGGCAGGCCAAGTCCCGGCGTCGTAGTAGGCGAAGCGGATCGTATAGTCCGGCTTGACCTTGGTTTCGGCCTTCAGCGTCACCGTCGAGTTCGCGGGTTGCGCGAGGGCGGTGGATGCACTGGTAAACCCAAAACAAGCTAACACCACAAACATGAACGCTTTCACCAGATTCTTCATGATGTTCCCCTTGGTGTTCGTTTTTATGTTCGGTTAGGCGCGTGGTCTTCCAGGGTCGGTGATTGTGGCGGACGGCGGCACCGCTCGGTGCGGCTGCCGCGGGCTTCCTCGGTCGTCCCGCGCGGGGCGACCCGTCTTTGGTGAATCGTGGAACCGCCCGAGCTATC
>LUYR01000327.1 GCA_001603335.1 Rhodospirillales bacterium Alpha_05
GGTCCTCGATATAGGCGCGGCCGGTGCCGGCGCCGGTTTCGAGCAGGATCCCGATGTCGCGGAGGAAATCCGGAGTGCAGCGGGTGCGCGCGAGGATGTCGGTGACCGTCGAGATCGTGCGCATCACCGCCGCCTCGGCGCGGTCGCGCGCCGCCTGGGTCCGCGCCCGCTCCATCGCCTGGGCCATGCCCGCGAGGGTGAGGATCTCGCAGCCGATGCCCCGGCCTTCGCCGGGGAGGAGGTGGGCGGTCAGGATCGCGCCGAGGCTCGTGCCCGACTTGCCGCGCAGGACGACGTGGAGAAACTTCGGCGCAGCCGGATCGGCGAGGTCGGCGAGATGGGCGGCGAGGGGTGCGGCATGGGCGGGATCGACGAAGCAGATCGCGGGCTTGCCCACCGACTCTTCCGTGCGGAAGCCGAGCGCCTCGGTCCACGCCGGGTTGACGGCCTGGATCGTTCCGTCCGGATCCAGCAGCAGAAGCAAAACTTCATCGCCTTGGTGGGCGTTGGATGACCCATCGTTGGCCATGGAGAACTCTCCCGGGGTCCGACTGGAACTATCGGCGACGACGCGCGCGACAGGTAAACCTGACGCAGCCGGAGAATAGGGCGAAGTTTTCGAGATTTCCAGAGTTTTTGCTTTGGTGCAAATACGCAACATCTACCCCTAACTTTATTCGTTGCAGTCGTAATCCTTACGGCTCAGGGCGACCGATCTTCGGGATGAAGTGGAGCAGGAAAGGTAGCGTCTGCGTCATTCGAGTGATTTTGGTTATGGAAGGCAGACCCCAAATCCCCTATCCCTAAACGTTCTCCCCCAGGCCAGGAGTGCTTTCATGTCTCTCAACGTCGCGCTGCAAATGGACCCGATGGAAACCGTCAACATCGACGGGGACTCCACCTTCGCCCTCGGCGAGGAAGCGCAGCGGCGCGGCCACCGGCTCTTCCACTACCTGCCCCGAACCCTCCGCCTCCAGGGCGGCAAGGTGGCCGCCAGCGGCCATCCGGTCACCTTGCAGCGGATACAAGGCGCGCCGGCGATCTTCGGTTCCGCCGAAACCGTCGATCTCTCCAGTTTTGACGTGGTTCTCCTGCGCCAGGACCCGCCGTTCGACCTCGCCTACATCACCACCACCCACATTCTCGACCACGTCCACCCCAAGACCCTGGTGGTCAACGACCCGGCCGCGGTGCGCAACGCGCCGGAAAAACTCCTGGTTACCCACTTCCCCGACCTGATGCCGCCGACCCTGGTGACCGCCGACCGCGACGCGATCCGCGAATTTCGCGACGAACACCGCGACATCATCCTCAAGCCGCTGTTCGGCGCAGGCGGCGCGGGGGTCTTCCACCTCAAGCCGGAAGACGAAAACCTCGGCTCGCTGCTCGACATGTTCTTCGCCCACTCCGCCGATCCGCTGATGGTCCAGGCCTACATCCCGGCGGTGCGCGCGGGAGACAAACGCATCATCCTGATCGACGGCCACCCCGGCGGCGCGCTCAACCGGGTGCCGAAGGCCGGCGACGCCCGCTCCAACATGCACGTCGGCGGATCGGCGGAAGCCAGCAAGCTCACCAAGCGGGACCTGGAAATCTGCGAACGCCTCGGCCCTACCCTCAAGGCGCAGGGACTGCTCTTCGTCGGCCTCGATGTGATCGGCGACTACGTCACCGAAATCAACGTCACCTCCCCCACCGGCCTCCAGGAAATCCGCCGCTTCGACGGCACCAACCTCTCCGCCGACATCTGGGACGCGATCGAAGCCAAGTTCGCGGCGACGCGGTAGGAAGGTCCGGGCTCCGCCCGGGCGGACCCCGGATCCCCTAAGTTTTTCGCGCAGAGCGCAATCGACCGTCACGCCGCGTGATGGCTCTATCGCGCTTCGTCAAAACCAAAAGTAACGGGATCAAAGGGCCCACGGCCCTTTGCGAGCCCGGGCAGAGCCCGGACCTTCATCACCCCTGCGCTTCCATCAGTTCGCTGGTGCAATGCGGGCAGCGGCTGGCTTTGAGCGGGATTTTGGTGGCGCAGAAGGGGCATTCCTTTTCCGTCGGCGCGGGCGGGGTTGCCGGGTCGATTTCCTGGCGCAGGCGGTTGATGCCCTTGACCAGGAGGAAGACGGCGAAGGCGACGATGGTGAAGCTGACCACGGCATTGCCGAACAGGCCGAAGTTCATCGTCACTGCGCCCGCCGCCTGGGCGTCGGCGAGGGTCTGGTAGGGTCCGGGCGTGGTTCCGGGTTTCAGCACGACGAAGAGGTCGGAGAAGTCGACGTTGCCGAGGGCGAGGCCGATCGGCGGCATGATGATGTCGGCGACCAGGCTTTTGACGATGGTGCCGAAGGCGCCGCCGATGATGATGCCGACGGCCATGTCGACGACGTTGCCGCGCACGGCGAATTTCTTGAATTCATTGAGCATGGGAACCTCCGGGGCGATCGATCGCATCGAGGAAGAACCGATCGACGCGAAATCCGTTCCAAGCTTCGGGTTTCCGCCGTCGCCGCTTGACCTTGAAGGTTGCGGGTGGTGAGGTATTCGCCTCGCAGGCAGGGTTTGGGGGCGGCGGTGGTTGCGTTGGTGCACACGGTTGCGTTTTCGGGGATCGACGTCTGCCCGGTCGAGGTGCAGGTGCAGATCGCCAACGGCTTGCCGACGTTTTCGGTGGTCGGACTGCCGGACAAGGCGGTGGGCGAGAGCCGCGAGCGGGTGCGCGCGGCGCTGGTGGCGATCGGCCTCGGGCTGCCGCCGAAGCGGATCACCGTCAACCTCGCGCCCGCCGACGTGCTCAAGGAAGGCAGCCACTTCGATCTGCCGATCGCGGTGGGGATTCTCGCGGCGATGGACCTGGTGCCGCGCGAGGAGGTGCTGAACTACACGGTGATGGGCGAGCTCTCGCTCGACGGACGGATCAGCGCGGTTTCCGGGGTGTTGCCCGCCGCGATTTCGGCGCATGCGCACGACCGGGGGCTGATCTGTCCGGCGGCGCAGGGGGCGGAGGCGGCGTGGGCGGGTGGCGGAGACACCTATGGCTTTACCGACCTGTTGCAGGCGATGGGATTCCTGAAGGGCGAGGCGCTGGTTGCGCCGTCGAAGCCCGGCGATCCGCCGCCGGATCGCGCCCTCCCCGACATGGCCGACGTCAAGGGCCAGGAGAGCGCCAAGCGGGCGCTGGAGATCGCCGCCGCGGGCGGCCACAACATGCTGATGGTGGGCCCTCCGGGCGCGGGCAAGTCGATGCTGGCGCGGCGGCTGCCGGGTTTGCTGCCGCCGTTGTCGCCGCAGGAGGCCCTCGACGTGTCGATGGTGCATTCGATCGCGGGCGAGATGGCGGAGGGCGGCTTGATCCGCCAGCGGCCATTTCGCGCACCGCACCATTCGTGCTCGACCGCGGCGATGGTGGGCGGTGGGCTCAAGGCGCGGCCGGGCGAGGTGTCGCTGGCACACCTCGGCGTGCTGTTCCTCGACGAACTCCCCGAGTTTCCCCGCGCGGTGCTGGAGAGCCTGCGCCAGCCGTTGGAGAGCGGCGTGGTCTCGGTGGCGCGGGCGAACCGCCACGTCACCTATCCGGCGCGGGTGCAGCTGATCGGGGCGATGAACCCCTGCCGCTGCGGCCACCTCGGCGACCCGGCGCTCGCCTG
>LUYR01000328.1 GCA_001603335.1 Rhodospirillales bacterium Alpha_05
GGGTCGGCGCGACGCGAAGACTGAGGCTGACCCCGGCGGCGAGCGCGACGGGGAGCTTGGCGTTGATCTCGACGGTGGCGCCGTCCACCACCGCCTGGAGGGTGGTGAGGCCGCCCTCGGCGCGCGGCGCGGTGACGCGAGCCTCCACCGGCGTGCCGCGCGGCAACAGGATGATCTCCGCCGGAGCCTGGGGCACGCTCACCACCACCGGAGTTCCGGCCGCCGACGTGGTCGGGTTGAGGATCGACGGCGGCGGGGTGACGCTGCTGCTGCCCAACGGCTCGTCCCCCGAATCAGTTGGCGGCGAGCAGCCGGTCCGCGATCGCCTCGACGTCCAGCGCCGCCTCGGCGTTGGGGTGGCGGGTGAGGATCGGGGTCTGGTTGCGGATCGCCTCGCGCACCCGGGTGTCGCGGCGGATCACGCCCGCGAGCGGCGGCGAAATCTTGAGGAAGCCCTGGCACGCCTTCAAGAGGGTGTTGTAGGTGCGCTCGCCCTCGCGCACCGAGTTGGCGGCGTTAACGACGATGCGGATGTCCACCCCCGCCGCTTCCGCCGCCGAAATCTTGATGAAGGCGTAGGCGTCGGTGAGCGCGGTGGGCTCGTCGGTGGTGACCACGAGGATCGTCCCGGCGCAGCGCGCGAGGCTGCGGATCGACTTCTCCACGCCCGCGCCGAGGTCGAGCACGGTCTTGT
This sequence comes from Rhodospirillales bacterium Alpha_05, assembly GCA_001603335.1. Lineage (GTDB taxonomy): Bacteria > Pseudomonadota > Alphaproteobacteria > Rhodospirillales > Rhodospirillaceae > Oleispirillum. The sequence continues at coordinate 695 of LUYR01000328.1, forward strand.
CGTAGCCGTCGGCGGTGAGGCGCAGATCGTCGGTGAGGGACTGGAGCTTGGAGAGCGGGATGTTGGCGAGCGAACCCGAGCCCGAGCGCCCGGCGAGCACGTCGAAGCCGCCGTCGTCGAAGCGCATCGTCGCCTGGTTGAGGGTGAGCTTGCCCGCCATCACCGAGCCGAGATCGTGCTTCGGCATCAGGCCGAGCTGGATGTCGACGTTGGCGAGGCCCAAGTCGCCGTCGAACAACAGCGCCTTCTGGCCGCGCCGCGCCAGCGCATGGGTGAGGGTGATCGCGAACCAGGTCTTGCCCACGCCCCCCTTGCCCGAAGCGACGGCGAGAATGTTGTGGCTGCGAGCGGTCCCGGCACGGGCGAGGATCGGTTCGGGAGTGATTTTCGTCGTCATCATGCGGAAACCTCGTTCTCGTCGGCCCACGGCGGCGGCGGCAATTCGGCGGCATCGTCGGGGGGCAGGATCAAACGCGCAAGCGAAATCGGCGTGATCGGGCACAGTCCATCGGCGACGTGGGGATTGATCGTCACGTCGCAGAATTTCATTCGCCCGGCTTCGGCGGCGGCGAAGATGCCGCCCAGGCGGCGGGTCATGTCGAGGCGGGTGGCGAGCAGCCGCGTCGCGCCGACGTCGGCGAAGGCGCGGGCGATGTCCCAGCACTCCACCGGATCGCCCCCTGCGCCCATCACCAGGATCGGCTCCATCTCGGCGCAGTCGCAGAGCGACTTCAGATACGCCATGTCGGGCGAGGAGAAGGGATTGAGGCCGGGGCTGTCGATCAGGGTGATGTCGGCCTCGGTGCCGTCCTTGAGCAGCTTGGCGAGCGACACCGCGCCGCGCGCCCGCTCCAACTCGACCTGGAGGATGGTGGTGAACGCCTTCAACTGGTCGATCGCGCCGGCGCGCACCGCGTCCGCCGAGATCACCCGCACCCGGCGACCGCCGAGGTGCGCCCGCGCCGCGAGCTTGGCC
>LUYR01000329.1 GCA_001603335.1 Rhodospirillales bacterium Alpha_05
TCCAAGCACCATTGCCGGGTGTTCTGGCTGCGGCGCGGCGACGCGCCGCCGCCGGTGCTCGACGACTGGCTGGCGGGCGCGGCGCTGCGTCCGGTTGCCGCCATCGACGCGGTGTCGACACCGGGCGTATTCGGCTGGGACAAGGTCGACAAGGGCTCGGCGCTGCTGGCGGAGTGCCTCGACGCGCGGGTCACCGGGCGAGTCGCCGACTTCGGCGCGGGCTGGGGCTACCTCAGCCGCGAAATTCTTCGGCGCTGTCCCGGCATCGCCAAGCTCGACGTGGTCGAGGCGGAGCACCTTTCCCTGGTTGCGGCGCGCCTGAATCTTACCGCGCCGGAGGGCGTCGCGCTCGCCTTCCGCTGGCACGACGTCGCCGCCGAACCGGGTCTGGGGCTCAACGACTGGGTGGTCACCAATCCGCCGTTCCACGAAGGCAAGGCGGGCGATCCGGATCTCGGTCGCGCCTTCATCCGCGCGGCGCGCATGGCGCTGGCACCGAAGGGGCGGTTGCTCCTCGTCGCCAACCGCCACCTGCCTTACGAAACCGCAATCGCCGCCGCATTCCGCGCGCAACGGGTCGTTGCCGAGACGCCCGCGTTCAAGGTCATCGAGGCCCTGGCATGACCCACACCGAAGACTGGCCCGCGTTCATCAAGGAGCATTTCGGCGGCGTGCCGTTCCTGCGCTTCATGGACGTGACGGTGGAGGAAACCGCGAAGGGCCGCGCGGTGCTGAGCCTGCCGCTCCGCCCCGAGTTCGCGAATTCCTACAGCATCGCCCATGGCGGCATTGCGGCGCTGCTCGTCGACATGGCGGCGGGTGTGGCGCTGCGCACCCTCAAACTCACCGTGGTCACCATCGAGACCACCACCGTCTACCTCGCGCCCTTGCCCCTCGAGGGGCGGGTGCGCGCCGAGGCGAAGGCGGTGCATGTGGGACGGCGGATCCTCCACGCCGAGGTGTCGCTGTTCGCGCCCGACGGCAGCCTTGCCGCCACCGGCCGCGGGATCATGGCGGTCACCGGCACCGATACCGGCGTCTATTCCCGCAAGGATTAATCCGCCGCGCGGAGATCGGGCGCGGGCGCGTGCGCCAACGGCAGATCGAGCCGCGCCACCGCGTCCACCACTTTCGCCAGCACCGCCGCCACCCGGTCCAATCCGCTCGACGGGGTGAGGGTGTCCTCGTCCATGTAGAGGCCGCGTGCGATCTCGATCTGCAGGGTGTGGACGCCGACCTTCGGTCGACCGTAGTGCCGCGTGGTGAAGCCGCCGGCGTAGGGGCGGTTGCGCTCCACCTTCAGCGCCGCCGCGGAGAAGATCCGTTCGGCGGTTTCGGCGACTTCGGCGGCGCAGGTGGCGCCGAAGCCGTCGCCGAGGACGATGTCGGGCCGGGCAAAGCCGGGCGCGCTCGGCGTCGGCATCGAGTGGCAATCCATCAACACGCAGACGCCGAACCGCATCCGGGTTTCGCGCACCAAGCCTTCGAGGTGGGCGTGGTAGGGATAATACAGTCGGTCGATGCGCGCCTGCGCGTCGGCGAAGGCGATCTTGCCCGCATAGATCGGCTGGTCGTGGCCGACGATGCGCGGGATCGTGCCGAGGCCGATCGAGGCGCGGGGCGAGACGGCGTTGACGAACGGCGGCAGCGGGTCGTCGAACATCGCCGGGTCGAGTTCGTAGGCCTCGCGGTTGACGTCGAGGTAGGCGCGGGGGAACAACGCCTTGATCAGCGGCGCGCCGAGGCGCGGCCCGACCGCGGCGATCCGGTCGACGAAGGCGTCCTCGGAGCGGCGGATCGCCATCGGGCCGAGGCGCGACGCCTCCAGGAATTCGGGCGGATAATCGCAGCCGCTATGGGGAGAGGCCAAAACCACGGGCAGGGTGTGGAGATCCGGATGAACGATCTCCAATACGCCGGGTATGCGTTCCGACCATGCTGTCTCGTGCACGCGCGCTCCTTCCGGTGAAAGTGGCGACACCTCGGGCCGAGGCTCTATCCTAGCAAAACCGCGCTGGCGAAGCGACCCGCAACGCGCTGATGCAGAAACGGGAAGATAGGGTGAAAAATAGCCTTGCCAACCCCGTTAGGTTTGGGTAAAAGCACCACCTCCGGCGCACACCGGAGCGGCTTTCAAAGCCGAATGGGCGGTTAGCTCAGCGGGAGAGCACTACGTTGACATCGTAGGGGTCACAAGTTCGATCCTTGTACCGCCCACCATCGAAGCCCCAAGGGAAACCTTGGGGCTTCGTCCGTTTTGGGCGCCTGTGTCAGCTTGCGTAGTCCGGGCTGTAGGTCATGCCGGCGATCCATGCGTCGAGGTCTTCCGGCTCCGGCACGCGGGCCAGGCCAGCGGCAAAGATGTGCCGCGCCACTTCCGTCGCGGTGGCGATTTCGACCGCCAGGATGTTTTCCTGCGGCGGGAACAGCAGGCCACGGGCGCGCTGTTCGGGCGTCACCTGCGCGGCGAGGGCACGCGCCGCCTCGACGAACACGTCGTCGGTGATCAGTCGCGCCTCGGTGGCGTAGACCGCGAGCGCGACGGCGGGGAAGATGTAGAAGTTGTTGGCCTGTCCCGGCGTCAGCACGCGGCCGCCAAGGTCGACGTCGGCGAACTGCACGCCCGCCGCGAAGAGGGCGCGGCCGTCGCTCCAGCGATAGGCCTGCTCGGCGGTGCACTCGGCCTTCTCGGTGGGGTTGGACAGCGCGAAGATCACCGGCCGCTGGTTGAGCGCCGCCATGGCGCGGATGACGCCTTCGTTGAACGCGCCGCCCGCGGTGCTGACGCCGATCAGCGCCGTCGGCTTCACCGCGGCGACGATCTCGGCGAGGTTGATTGCGGGCGCGTGCGGATGGGCGTAGACCGCCTGCGCAGGCGAGAGATCGTTGCGCCCGGAGTGCAGCAGGCCGTTGACGTCCGCCATCCAGACTCGGGCGCGCGCTTCCTCTCGGGTCAGGCCTTCGCGGGTCATCGCGGTGACGATCATGTCGGCGATGCCGAGGCCGGCCGAACCGGCGCCGAGGAACAGGATGCGCTCGTCGCGCAGCTTAGAGCCCTTGATCGCCGAGGCGCTCGCGAGGCCCGCGAGCGCGGTCGCCGCGGTGCCCTGGATATCGTCGTTGTAGCAGAGCACCTTGTCGCGGTATCTCGCCAGCATGCGGATCGCGTCGGTGCCTTTCCAGTCCTCGAAGTGGATGCAGCAGCGCGGGAACAGGTCCTGTACCGCGGCGACGAACTCCTCGACGAACGCGTCCAGATCGGCGTCGTCGGGCGGAGCCTGACGGGTGCCGAGATAGAGCGGGTCGTCGATCAGGTCCTGGTTGGTGGTGCCGATATCGAGCAGTAGCGGCAACAGGCCGTGCGGCGGGATCCCGGCGCAGGCGGTGTAGACCTGCAGCTTGCCGATCGGAATACCCATGCCGTTGGCCCCGAGGTCGCCGAGCCCGAGGATGCGCCCGCCGGTGCTGACGCAGATGAAGCGCACGTCGGTTTCCGGCCAGCGCGACAGGATTTCCTTCACCCGACCCTTGTGGCGGATCGACAGATACATGCCGCGCGGCTGGCGGAAGATGTGGCCGAACTTGCGGCAGGCTTCGCCCACCGTCGGCGCATAGATGATCGGGAGGAAGCGCTTCGGGTCCGACATAACGACCCTGTAGAACAGCGTCTCGTTGCGGTCGCAGAGGCCGACGAGATAGATGTAGCGCCCGAGATCGGTCTTCTTGGTCTCGAGATGCGCGAGCACGCGCTGTGCCTGCCGGTCGATATCCTCGACGGCGTCGGGAAGCAACCCGACGAGGCCGTAGCGTTCACGCTCCTCGAGGGTGAAGGCGGTGCCCTTGTTGCGCGCAGGATCCGAGAGCAGAGCGAGTCCGTGGGGGTGTTTGACAGAGCTCGCAGCTCTGGTCTCGATCTTCATCATCGTTTCTCCGAATATTAGATTACGGGGAGTAGGTGGACAGCGGCGGTGGAATTTCTAGCCCTGGCCGGGAGCGGGAGCGCCGCATGTCGGGCAGGGGGCTGTCTCGACGCATCGTGGCATCTGGCCCCGATCTTTGAAGACCCATGGGAATCCTTGAGTTTTTTGCCGGTTGCGCGCGTCCTCTCGCTACAGGGCTGCGATTTGCGCATATAACACACTCGATTCGTAATAACGATTCTAGTTTGCATCATGAGGTGTGAAATATAGGCTGCGGCCATTCACGATTTGTAGGATTGGTCCCCATGAGCCCATATTCCATCTCGTCCGCCGCTACGGCGGGGCATCGTCCGCAGGCGCTGCCGCGCGTCAATCTGGCGGCGCTCGCCGCCGCTCTGGCGCTGCTGGCGGTCGGCACCTGGTATCTCGGCGCCAGCGTCGGCACCAAGCAGGCGGCGCTCTACCTCGTCGGCGCGGCGCTCGGCGCGACGCTCTACCACTCCGCCTTCGGTTTCACCTCGTCGTGGCGGGTTTTCATCGCCGACGGGCGGGGCGCGGGCCTGCGGGCCCAGATGCTGATGCTCGCGGTGGCGTGCGCGTTGTTCTTCCCTGCGCTCGCGGGCGGCACGCTGTTCGGCGCGCCGGTGCACGGCTTCGTTTCGCCGATCGGGGTTTCGGTGGTGGTCGGCGCGTTCCTGTTCGGCACCGGCATGCAACTCGGCGGCGGCTGCGCTTCGGGCACGCTCTACACCGTCGGCGGCGGCAGCACGCGGATGATCGTCACCCTCGCGGGGTTCGTCGCGGGCTCGCTGCTCGGCAGCGCGCACCTGCCGTGGTGGTCGGCGCAGCCGCACATTGCGCCGGTTTCGCTGGTCAAGGAACTCGGCGCGACGGGCGCGCTCGCCCTCAACCTCGTGGTGTTCGCGGCAATCGCCGGAGTGACGGTGCTGGTCGAGCGCAAGCGCCACGGCAGGCTCGTGACCAAGCCGACTTCCGCCGTTGCCGGTTGGCCGCGCTGGCTGCATGGGCCGTGGCCGCTGGTTGCCGGGGCGGTGTTGCTCGCCGGGCTGAACTTCGCCACCCTCGCGCTCGCCGGACGCCCTTGGGGCGTGACCTCGGCGTTCGCCCTCTGGGGCGCGAAGATCGCGGGCGGTCTCGGCTTCGATGTCGCGTCCTGGCCGTATTGGCAGGCAGCGGGCAACAAGGCCGCGCTCGCCGCGCCGATCAGCGCGGATATCACCAGCGTCATGGATGTCGGCGTGATCATCGGCGCGCTCGCCACCGCCGCACTGGCGGGGAAGTTCGCGCCGGTGTGGAAGCTGCCGCTGAAGTCGCTGTTCGCCGCGATCGTCGGCGGCGTGTTGCTCGGCTACGGCGCGCGGCTGGCGTTCGGCTGCAACATCGGCGCGTACTTCTCCGGCATCGCCTCGGGCAGCCTGCACGGCTGGCTCTGGCTGGTGGCGGCGTTCGCGGGCAACGTCCTCGGCACGCGGCTGCGGCCGCTGTTCGACCTGCCGGTGGAGCGGGAGCCGCGCGAAACCGCCTGCTGATCCAAATCCTCCCAGTCGGGGCCGCCCG
>LUYR01000330.1 GCA_001603335.1 Rhodospirillales bacterium Alpha_05
GTCGAGCCCTTGGTCGACATCGGCGCTGGGCACTTCGTCGCCCGCCATGCCATCGACGGCTTTCCCCAGGCCTGAGGGAAATCCGCGCGTATCGAGTCAGGCTTAAAAGCAAGGGGAGATCACGAATGAGACATATGTCACGGGTCTTGGCCACCACCGCGCTGGTGGCGGCGGTTACGCTCGGCGGTCCGTTCGCCGAAGCGAAGACCCTGGTGGTCGGCGTGGCCGATAACCTCACCACCCTCGACCCGGCCAATGCCAACGACACCCTCTCGGGCGGCGCGGCGCGCGTCGTCCTCCAAGGGCTCTACGGCTTCGACTCCAACATGCAGCTCGAACCGTTGCTGGCGACCAGCTACGAAGCCAACGCCGACGCCACCGAGTTCACCTTCCACCTGCGCAAGGGCGTGAAGTTCCACGACGGCACCGACTTCAACGCCGAGGCGGTGAAGATCAACATCGACCGCGTCCGCGACCCGAAGGTGCCGACCAAGCGCCAAAGCCTGGTGAGCATGGTCGACCACGTCGAGGTGATCGACCCGCTGACGGTCAAGGTGGTGCTGAAGGAACCCTTCGGCGCGATGGTCAACAACCTCGCCCACGCCGGCCTGTTCATGATCTCCCCGGCGGCGATCGCGAAGTACGGCAAGGACATCGACCGCAACCCGGTCGGCACCGGCCCGTTCATCTTCAAGAAGTGGTCGGGCGACCTCTTCGAAGCGGTGAAGAACCCGAACTACTGGCGCGAAGGCTATCCGAAGGTCGACGGCGTGACCTTCAAGTCGGTGCCGGAAAACGGCAGCCGCATCGCCATGCTGCAGGCGGGCGAGGCATCGTTCGTCTATCCGCTGCCCTCCGAACTCGCCCCGGTGGTGACCGCGAACAAGAACCTCGAAGTCGTCAAGGTGCCGTCGATCATCATCCGCTACGTCGCGATGAACACGATGAAGAAGCCGTTCGACGACGTGCGCGTGCGCGAAGCGCTCAACTACGCGGTCGACAAGAACGCCTTCTGCAAGGTCGTCTACGGCGGCTACTGCAAGCCCGCCGAAGGCCCGGTGCCGGACCTCTTGAAGTACTCCACCGCGGTGCAGAAGGGCGGCTGGCCCTATGACCCGAAGAAGGCGAAGGCGCTGCTCGCCGAAGCCGGCTATCCGAACGGCTTCGAGACCGAAATGTTCTCGAAGAACAATTCCACCTACATCCGCGCGATGCAGTTCCTGCAGCAGCAGTTCGCCCAGGTCGGCGTGAAACTCACCGTGACGCCGCTCGAAGCGGGCGTCGAGGCGCAGCGGATCTGGAGCGTCGCCGAGCCGAAGGACGCCACCGTGCAGACTCAGTACGGCGGCTGGTCGGCCTCCACCGGCGACATCGACTGGGCGCTGCGTCCGCTGTTCTACGGCAAGGGCTTCCCGCCGAAGCTGTTCAACGTCGCGTACTATAAGAGCGAGAAGACCGACACCGGCATCGAGGCGGGCATCGCCACCGCCGACGACGCGAAGCGCACCTCGGAGTACGCCGCGGTCCAGAAGCAGATCTGGAGCGACGCGCCGTGGATCTTCCTCACCGACGACCAAATCCTCGTCGGTCAGGCAAAGGGCCTTTCCGGTGCGTTCGCCGCGCCCGACGGCGGCCTGAACTTCGAAAAGGCGGCGTTCAAGTAAGCGCCGGCTTGCCATCATCGGCGGAGGAGGAGCCCGCGGGCGCCTCCTCCCGCCACCGACTTTTCGGGCCTTGAGGAGACCCCATGCTCAACTACCTGATCCGCCGCATCGTGGGCATCGTACCGGTGATCCTGGTGATCGCCTTGTTCGTGTTCATGTTCGTGCATTTGCTGCCGGGCGACCCGGCGCGGCTCGTCGCCGGACCCGAGGCGACGCTCGCCGACGTCGAGAACGTGCGCCGCAGCCTCGGCCTCGATCGGCCGATCTACGAGCAGTTCGGTCTGTTCCTCTGGCACGCGCTCAACTGGGACTTCGGCAACTCGCTCAAGACCCGCATCCCGGTGACCGAGGAGATCAACCTCCGCCTGATGCCGACGGTGCTGCTCACCATCTGCGCGATGGCGTGGGCGACGGTGTTCGGCCTCCTCATCGGCGTCGCCTCGGCGGTCAACCGCGGCCGCTGGCCGGATTACGTCGGCATGGTGATCGCGGTTTCGGGCATTTCCTTCCCCGCGTTCTGGCTCGGCTTGCTGCTCATCGACGTGTTCTCGGTGCGGCTCGGCTGGCTGCCCACCGGCGGCTTCGAAAGCGCCAAGGGGTTGATCATGCCCTCGTTCACCCTGGGCCTCGGGGTTGCCGCGGTGATGGCGCGGTTCACCCGTTCGTCCTTCATCGAGATCTTCCGCGAGGACTACATCCGCACCGCCCACGCCAAGGGCGTGCCCGAGCGGCGGGTGATCTGGAAGCACACGCTCCGCAATGCGCTGATCCCGGTGATCACCATGGTCGGCCTCCAGTTCGGCTTCCTCCTCGGCGGCTCGATCGTCGTCGAGACGGTGTTCTCCTGGCCCGGCCTCGGCCGCCTGCTGGTGGATTCGGTCGCCTACCGCGACTACCCGGTGATCCAGGCCGAAATCCTGCTGTTCTCGCTCGAGTTCATCCTGATCAATCTGACCGTCGATGTGTTGTACGCCATCGCCAATCCGGAGATCCGCTTCAAATGAGCGATGCCGTCATCCCCGCCGCCACCACCGCAGCGCCGACCGTACGCAGCCCGCTCGGCGAGTTCTGGAAGCGCCTGTTGCGCCAGAAGCTCGCCATGTTCGCCGCCGGGGTTCTCGCGGTCCTGGTGTTCTCCGCCGCGTTCGCGCCCTGGATCGCACCCTACGACCCCACCGCCGCCGACTACGAGCAGATCCTCGCGCCGCCGTCCGCCGCCCACTGGGCCGGTACCGACGCCTTCGGCCGCGATATCTTGAGCCGGATCGTCTACGGCGGCCGGATTTCGCTTGCCGTCGGCTTCCTCTCGGTCAGCATCGGCGGCATCGTCGGCATCGCGCTCGGCCTGATCGCCGGCTTCTATGGGCGTTGGCTCGACAGCCTGATCATGCGCGCGAGCGACGTGCTGTTCGCCTTCCCCGGCATCCTGCTCGCCATCGGCGTGATCGCGATCCTGGGCCCGGGCATCGACAACGTGATCTACGCCGTCGCGGTGTTCTCGGTGCCGACGTTCGCGCGCCTGGTGCGCGGCTCGACGCTGGCGCTCAAGCATGCCCCCTACGTCGACGCGGCGCGCGCCACCGGGGTGAAGAACCGCTGGCTGATGCTGCGCCACATCCTGCCCGGCACGTTGCCGAGCGTGATCGTCTACTTCTCGATGCGCGTCGGCACCTCGATCCTCACCGCCGCGGCGTTGAGCTTCATCGGCCTCGGCGCGCAGCCGCCGAGCCCGGAATGGGGCGCGATGCTCGCCGACGGCCGCAGCTTCCTCGGCGTTGCCAGTCACGTGACGCTCTATCCGGGGCTCGCGATCTTCGTTACCGTATTGGCATTCAACCTGCTCGGAGATGGTCTCCGCGACGCACTGGACCCAAAACTCAAAAATGCGTGATCCTTCGCTCCGACGCGCCCGCGATTTCGGCCTGATCGACGACCCGCAAGTGACCGGGCCGCAAAACGCGATCACCGACGTCCCGGGCGTGCGGGTGGGCCACACCACCTGCCGCGAAGGCAACATCGCCACCGGCTTCACCGCGATCCTGCCGCACGAAGGCAACATGTTCCGCGAGCGCCTGCTCGCCGCCGTCGAGGTGATCAACGGCTTCGGGAAAAGCGCCGGGCTGATGCAGGTGACCGAAATGGGCTGCATCGAGACACCGATCCTCCTCACCAACACCTTCGGCATCGGCACCGGCTTCAACGCCCTGGTGCGCGAGGCGATCCGCTCCAACCCCGACATCGGCCGCGACGTCGCCACGGTCAACCCGGTGGTGTGCGAATGCAACGACGGCTACCTCAACGACATCCAGGCGATGGCGCTGACCGAAGCCGACGCGACGAACGCGCTCAACGCCGCGCGCGCCCCCGCGGGAACCGGGCCGGTGGCGCAGGGCTCGGTCGGAGCGGGCACCGGAATGAGCTGCTTCGGCTTCAAGGGCGGCATCGGCACCGCGTCGCGGGTCGTGGTGATCGAAGGGCGGCCGTTCATCCTCGGAACTCTGGTGCTCGCCAACTTCGGCAAGGCGGGCGACCTCATCCTGCCCGACGGCCGACGACCGAAGCCGTTCGGCGCCGAACCCGGCCCGGAGAAAGGATCGGTGATCGTCATCCTCGCCACCGACATTCCGCTCACCACGCGCCAACTCCGCCGCGTCGCCAAGCGCTGCGGCGCGGGGATCGCATGGCTCGGCTCGTTTTGGGGCAACGGCAGCGGCGACATCGTGCTGGCGTTCTCCACCGCCATGGCGGTGCCGCGGAGATCGCTCCTGACCTTCTCCCCCGGCCTGTTCCTCTGCGATTGCGAGATCGACGCGATTTTCCGCGCCGCCGCCGAGGCGACCCGCGAGGCGGTGCTGAACGCGCTCTGCGCCGCGCCGTCGATGACCGGCTTCCAGGACCACACCCGCCCGTCGCTCGCCGACTGGCTGCTCACCAACCCACGAAAGGCCTGCTGATGCGCGTTTATATCTGCGCCGATATCGAGGGCGTCGCCGGAGTGGTGACGCCGCAGCAGTGCCAGGCGGGCAACCCGGAATACGAACGCGCCCGCGTGCTGATGACCGAGGAGGTCAACGCCGCGATCCGCGGCGCGCGCGACGCCGGAGCCGGTGACATCCTGGTCAACGACGCCCACGGCCCGATGACCAACCTCCTGCCCGATCGCCTCGACCCGGCGGCGGTGGTGATCCAGGGCAAGCCGAAGCGCTTCGGCATGTTCGCCGGGCTCACCGCCGACTTCGACGTCATCCTCTGCGTCGGCTTCCACGCCCCGGCCTCCGATTTCGGCGTGCTCGCCCACACCACCAGCAGCGCGGCGTTCCGCAGCGTGCGCCTCGGCGACGTCGCGTTGAGCGAAGCCACGCTCTATGGCGCGTATGCGGGCGAACTCGGCGTCGCGGTCGGGATGATTTCCGGCGACGACGCCTGCGGGGCGCACGCGGAAGCGTTCTTCCCCACCGCCGAGCGGGTGGTGGTCAAGACCGCGCTCGGCAACCGCTCCGCCGCGTCGCTCCACCCCGAGACCGCGCGCGAGATGAT
>LUYR01000331.1 GCA_001603335.1 Rhodospirillales bacterium Alpha_05
GACCCTCGCGGCGGCGCGTAACGCCAAGGTCCTGGCGCTCGCGAACAAGGAATGCCTGGTTTGCGCCGGTGCGGTGTTCAAGGCCGAGCTGGCGCGTTGCGGCACCGGTTTGGTGCCCGTGGATTCCGAGCACAGCGCGATCTTCCAGGTGCTCGCGGGCGAGCGGCCCGAACGCATCGAACGACTGATTCTCACCGCGTCCGGCGGACCGTTCCGAACCCTGACCCGCGCCGAGATGGCCGACGTGACGCCGCGTCAGGCGGTCAACCATCCGCGCTGGAGCATGGGTGCGAAGATCTCCATCGATTCCGCGACGATGATGAACAAGGGCCTCGAGGTGATCGAGGCCTATCACCTGTTCGACGTTGCGCCGGAGCGGATCGACGTAGTGGTTCACCCGCAGTCGGTGATCCATTCGATGGTCGAATATTGCGACGGCGCGGTGCTGGCGCAGTTGGGCGAGCCCGATATGCGCACGCCGATCGCGGTGGCGCTGGCGTGGCCCGACCGCATGCCTACGCCGGTCAAGCGCCTCGACTTCGGCACGATGGCGGCGCTGACCTTCGCCGAACCCGACGAAGAGCGTTTCCCCTGCCTCGCGCTGGCGCGGCGGGCCTTGCGGATGGGGGGCGCGGCGCCTACTCTTTTGAACGCGGCCAACGAGATCGCGGTCGAGGCTTTCGTGCGCCGTGAAATCGGTTTTCTCGACATTCCCGAGGTGGTCCGACGGGTGCTCGACGGCCTCGATGCCGCCGCGCCGACGACGATCGCGGACGTGCTCGCCATCGACGCCGAGGCGCGTTCGCGCGCCGTGGCCGAAATCGCCGGTCTCGCCCGGACCGTGGTTGTGGTCGCAGCCCCCGACAGTAGGATGCACTGATGGCCCTCTACCAAACCCTTGCGTTCCTGTTCGTCCTCTCGGGCGTGGTCTTCGTTCATGAGCTGGGTCATTTCCTCGTCGCGCGCTGGTGCGGCGTCAAGGTGCTCGCGTTTTCCATCGGCTTCGGCCGCGAGCTCTTCGGCTTCGTCGACAAGCACGGCACGCGCTGGAAGTTCTGCCTGATTCCCCTGGGCGGTTACGTCAAGATGCTGGGCGACGAAGATGCCGCGAGCGCGCGCACCGACAAGGCCGCGGTCGCCACCGACCCGCGCCATGCGTTCCCGACCCAGCCGGTGTGGGCGCGGATGGCGATCGTCGCCGCCGGGCCGGCCTTCAACATGATTTTCGCGATCCTGGTGTACGCAGCGGTGTTCGTCGGCGTCGGCCAGCCGACGACGCGTCCAATCGTCGGCCAGGTCCTGCCGCACTCGGCGGCGGAGCTCGCAGGGCTTCAGGCGGGGGATCGCTTCATTTCGATCGACGGCAAGGCGATCAGCCGCTTCGAGCAGGTGCGGCAGATCACCCAGCTTTCGATCGACCGGACGATGCAGGTCACGGTCGACCGCGCCGGGCGGCAGCTCACGATTCCGGTGCAGCCGCGGGTGATCGAGCGCACCGACCGCTTCGGCGACGTCGAGCGTACGCCGCTGATGGGGGTGACCGCGAGCGGCGAAACCGTGATCGAACGCCAGGGGCCGGTCACCGCGCTGGTTTCGGCCACCCAGGTCACCGGCGGCATCATCAAGGACACCTTCGTCGCGATCGGCCAAATGGTGCGTGGCGTGCGCGGTTCCGACGAGATCGGTGGGCCGATCCGCATCGCCGAAGCCTCGGCCCACGCGGCGGCGGCGGGAGTTCTGCCGCTGATTACGATGATGGCGTTTCTCTCGGTCAACCTTGGACTTATCAATATCCTACCGATCCCCTTGCTTGATGGGGGTCATTTGCTGTTTTATGCGTTCGAGGTAGTGCGCGGACGGCCTTTGCCCGAGCGCGTGCAGGACTTTGGACTGAAGATCGGCGTCGGACTGGTTGGGGCGTTGATGATCTTCGCGACGTGGAATGACATTTCTCGCTACCTGGCCCGTTGGCTGTCGTAAGCTTCAGGGGTCCGGGGGCGTCGGTTTTGACTGGGGGGCGGCAATTCATGCGCGCAAGAAGGTTCTGTCGCCACGTTATGTGGGGATTGGTCGTGGCCGTGGTGTTTGGCTTTTCCGCCGGCGCCGCTCGAGCCCAGTCGGTTGAGAACATCCGCGTCGAAGGTACGCAGCGGATCGAGGACGCGACGATTCGCTCCTACATGGCGATCAAGGAAGGCGACCCGATCGACGCAGAGCGCGTCAACCGCTCGCTCAAGAGCCTGTTCGCCACCGGCCTTTTCGCCGACGTCCGAATTCGCCGCGACGGCAACGACCTCGTGGTCTCGGTGGTCGAAAACCCAGTGATCAACCGCGTCGCCTTCGAAGGCAACAAGCGGATCAAGGATGAGGATCTTCAGGCGGAGGTGCGCTTGCGCCCGCGCTCGATCTACACCCGCGCCCGCGTTCTCGCCGACGTCGAGCGTATCCAGGAAATCTATCGCCGCGGCGGCCGTTACGGCGCCACCGTCGAACCGAAGATCATCAAGCAGGACCAGAACCGCATCGACGTGGTCTTCGAGATCAACGAAGGCCCGGTAACCTACGTCCGCAAGATCTCGTTCAACGGCAACCACGAATATTCCGACGACCGCCTGCGCGACATCATCCTGACCAAGGAAACCGCGTGGTATCGCTTCCTCAGCAGTTCCGATACCTACGATCCGCAGCGCGTCGCCTTCGACAAGGAAAAACTGCGGCGCTACTACCTGTCGAAGGGTTACGCCGACTTCAATATCGAGTCCGCAGTGGCCGAGCTCTCGCCCGACCGCGAGGGCTTCTTCCTCACCTTCACGGTGAACGAGGGCGAACGCTACAAGATCAACAAGATCAACATCGAGACCACGCTTCCGGAATTCGGCGACACCAGCGAGCTGAGCAAGGATCTCACCTTCGAATCCGGCGACTGGTACAACGCCGACGAAGTCGAAAACTCGATCCAGGCGCTCACCGACGCGGTCGGCGCGAAGGGCTACGCGTTCGTCGACATCAAGCCGGACATCGTTCGCAATCGCGAAGACCACACCATCGACATGACCTTCCGCATCGACGAAGGGCCGCGCGCGTACGTCGAGCGCATCGAGATCACCGGCAACCTCCGGACTCTCGATGAAGTGATCCGGCGCGAGTTCCGCTTGGTCGAAGGCGACCCCTTCAACTCCGCGAAGGTTCGCCGCACCCGTCAGCGCTTGCAGAACCTCGCGTTCTTCAAGTCGGTGGATATCACCACCGAGCCGTCGCCCACCGACCCCGACAAGGTGACCCTGAAGGTCAACGTGCAGGAGCAGTCGACCGGTCAGATCACCCTCGGTGCGGGGTATTCCACCACCGACGGCGCGAAGGTGATCTTCGGCCTCGGCGAAAACAACCTGCTCGGCAAGGGCCAAAAGCTCAACTTCAACGTCTCGCTCGCGCAGTCGGGCACCGAGGCGGATATTTCCTTCACCGAGCCGTATTTCCTCAATCGCGATCTTTCGGCCGGGTTCGACCTCTTCCGCATCACCCGCGACTGGCAGGACCAGAGCTCCTACGACTACAAGACCACCGGCGTTTCGTTGCGGTCGGCGTACGGTTACAACGAGCACCTGCGTCATTCGTTCAAGTACACCGTCCGCCAGGACAAGATCCAAAACGTCGACAACGACGCCTCGACCTTCATCAAGGAGCAGGAGGGTACCTTCGTCCTGTCGCAGATCGGCCACAAGCTGACCTACGACAAGCGCGACAGCACGATCAATCCGACCGAGGGCTACATCCTCACGGCCGGTAACGACGTCGCGGGTCTGGGTGGCGATGCGCGGTTCCTGCGCTCCAACGTTTCGGGCGGCCAGTACTTCAACCTCGCCGAGGGTTACGTCCTCGGGTTCTCCGGCAACTTCGGCTACATGATTCCGCTCGGCGAAGATATCGCGATCGCCCACCGCTACTTCCTTGGCGGCGAAAACTCGATGCGCGGCTTCGCTTCGGCGGGCATCAGTCCGCGCGACAAGGCGACCGGCGACGCCCTGGGTTCGAACTGGAGCACCAACGAAAGCGCCGAGTTGAGCTTCCCGCTCGGCACGCCTGAGGAACTCGGCCTCTCCGGCAAAACCTTCGTCGACGTCGGCACCAGCGGCAGGTTCGACGGGATGGACCCCAGCGAAGTCGACTATTCGTCGATGCTGCGCGTCTCGGCCGGTTTCGGCTTCGTTTGGAAGTCGCCGATGGGTCCGATGACCCTCAACATCGGCGTTCCGTTGCTCAAGAAAACGTACGACAAAACCGAATATTTGCAGTTCAACTTCGGTACGAGGTTCTAACCTTATGCGCGTGAAATTCCTGGTAGGTGTCGGCATCGTCCTGGCTTCATTGGCCAGTGCCCCGGCGAGTTTGGCGGCTCCGGCCGCCAAGCCGGATCCGGTGATCCGGGTTGTCGACATTCAGGAAGTGATGGAGAAATCCACCGCTGTGCAAGGAATCCGGCGCGAGCTGGATTCCTACCGCAAGGCCTACGACGACGAGTTCGCCGCCAAGGAAAAGGCCTTGAAGGACGAGGAACGCGAACTCGTGCGGCAGCAGTCGCTGGTCGACGCGGCGAGCTATCGCGAGAAGGTTCAGGTCTTCCAGGGCAAGTTCGCGAACTTCCAGCACGACCTCAAGACCCGCCAGCAGCAGCTCCAGGGCGCCTATGCCGCGGCGCTCGGAGAGGTGAGCCAGCAGGTCCAGAAGATCTGGGGCGCGGTCGCCGAGGCGGAGGGCGCGACGGTTCTTCTGCCGCGCGGCCAGGTGCTGCTGTTCCATCCGTCCTACGACGTCACCGCGGATGTCATCGACCGGCTGAACAAGTCCCTGCCGTCGGTGAAGTTCCCGAATCCGACCGCCGCGTCCAACAAGGCCCCGGCCACCAAGAAGCCCTAAGGGCAGTTCCAGGAGATTTCGCTATGACCGATTCCCGATTCTATCGTCGAGAAGGCCCGTTCTCCTTGGCGCAACTGGCGGAAATCAGCGGCGGCACCCTGAGCGACGCCGCGATGGCGGATCGCACGATCACCGACGTCGCGCCGCTCTATCGCGCCGGCGCCGACGACATCAGCTTCCTCGACAACCGCAAGTACGTGCAGGCGTTCGAAACCTGCGCCGCGGGCGCGTGCGTCGTCCATCCGGAACTCGCCGAGATGGCGCCTGCCGGGATGGGCCTGATCGTCACCTCCGAGCCCTACCGTGCCTATGCGATGATCGCGCACGCCTTCTATCCGCAGTCCCGCACCGTCGCCGAGGTTTCGCCGCATGCGGTGATCGACCCCGCCGCCAAGATCGGCGAAGGCAGCCGGATCGAGCCCGGGGCGGTGATCGCGGCGGGGGTCGAGGTCGGGGCGCGCTGCCATATCTGCGCGAACGCGGTGCTGCGCGAGGGCGTGGTACTCGGCGACGACTGCTATATCGGCGCCAACGCCACGATCAGCTATGCGATCGTCGGCAACAAGGTCTGGATCCACGCGGGGGCGGCGATCGGCCAGGACGGTTTCGGCTTCGCGATGGGCCCGAAGGGGCACCTCAAGGTGCCGCAGCTCGGCCGGGTGATCATCCAGGACGACGTGGAAATCGGCGCCAACACCACAATCGATCGCGGCGCGGGGCCGGATACGGTGATCGGCGAAGGCTGCCGTATCGACAATCTGGTTCAAATCGGGCACAACGTCGAACTTGGCCGCGGCTGCGTGCTGGTCGCCCAGGTCGGGGTGTCGGGGTCCACCCGGTTCGCCGATTTCGTCGTGGCGGGCGGGCAGGCGGGCATCACCGGCCACCTGAAGATCGGCGCGGGCGCGCGCATCGGCGCGCAATCGGGCGTGATGCGGGACGTTCCGGCAGGCCAGACGGTGATCGGCAGCCCGGCGGTTCCGGCTAAGGAGCACTGGCGGCAGATCGGCATGCTGGAGCGCCTGGCTGCCAAGAAACACGGTGCGTGATCGCGACCGGGGGGAAACGACGTCGCGGCCACATTGGGGGCAAGACCTCCTGCACCGGAGGAAAAAGAACAACGTGAAAGGTGTTAGCGAAATGGCGGAAGACGAAGCCAAAAAGATCATCGACGTAACGCGCATCATGGAGATGATCCCGCATCGCTATCCGTTCGTCATGGTCGACCGGATCATCGATCTGGTGCTCAACGAAAGCGCGGTTGGCCTGAAGAACGTCAGCGTCAACGAGCCGTTCTTCCTCGGCCACTTCCCCGGGCATCCGGTGATGCCGGGCGTGTTGATCGTCGAATCGATGGCGCAGACGGCTGCGGTTCTGGTGGTTCAGACCATGGGTCCGGAAGCCGAGGGCAAGCTCGTCTACTTCATGAGCGTCGACGAATGCCGCTTCCGCAAGCCGGTAGTGCCGGGCGACCAGCTCCACATCCACGTGGTGAAAGAGCGCCAGCGCGGCAACGTGTGGAAGTTCAAGGGCGCCGCGAAAGTGGACGGCCAGGTTGTGGCCGAAGCGGTCTTTGCCGCGATGATTCTGGATAACTGATATGACAAACATCCACCCGACAGCGGTTGTTGACCCCAAGGCTACGCTCGGAGCCGACGTCGAGATCGGTCCGTTCTGCGTCGTCGGGCCGGATGTGGTCCTGGGCGCGGGCGTGAAACTGGTCTCGCACGTCGTGGTTGGCGGACGTACCGAGATCGGCGACGAAACCACGATCTTCCCGTTCGCCTCGATCGGCCTGCGCCCGCAGGACCTGAAGTATCACGGCGAGCCCTCGCGGCTGGTGATCGGCAAGCGCAACCAGATCCGCGAAGGGGTGACGATGAATCCCGGCACCGAGGGCGGCGGGATGCTGACCCAGGTGGGCGACAACGGCCTGTTCATGGTCGGCGCGCACGTCGCGCACGATTGCGTCGTCGGCAACAACTGCATCTTCGCCAACAACGCGACCCTTGCCGGTCACGTCGTGGTCGGCGATTTCGCGATCATCGGCGGCCTGTCGGCGGTGCACCAGTTCGTCCGCATCGGCCAGCACGCGATGATCGGCGGCGCATCCGGCGTCGAGTTCGACGTTATCCCCTATGGCTCGGTGCTCGGCAACCGCGCCCACCTTTCGGGGCTGAACATCGTCGGACTGAAGCGCCGCAACTTCAACCGCGAAACCATCCACACCCTGCGCCGCGCCTACCGCCTGCTGTTCGCGCCGGAAGGCACGATGAACGAGCGGGTCGAAGACGTCGCCAACCTGTTCAGCGATTGCGAGCCGGTGATGGAGATCGTCACGTTCGTCCGCCAGGACAGCTCGCGCGGCATCTGCCAGCCGGTGGCGCTCGAACCGGAATCCTGAAAACCGGAGCGGCGATGACCGACGTAGCACGCAACGACCGGGTCGGAATCATAGCCGGGGGAGGTGATCTCCCCCGGCTGCTCGTTTCCGCGTGCCGTGCGAAGGGTGGCGCGCCGTTCGTCCTCGCGCTCGAGGGCCATGCGAACGATGCTACGGTCGCCGACGTCGAGCATGCCTGGGTGCGCCTCGGCGCGCTCGGTGAAGCCTTCCGGCTGTTGAAGGAAGCGGGCGTCGGCGAGGTGGTCTTCGCCGGAGCGATCCGTCGCCCGTCGCTCGCGACGCTGCGGCCGGATGCACGCGGCGCGGCGTTCCTCGCGCGGATCGGAGGCAAGGCGCTCGGCGACGACGGCCTGCTGCGCGCGGT
>LUYR01000332.1 GCA_001603335.1 Rhodospirillales bacterium Alpha_05
CGGCGAGCCAGCCTTGGGCGATCTCGCGGCGGGTCGCCCATTCGGCGGTGTCGGGAACGCGGGCGTCGGGAAGGTCGACGAGGATCGCGAGGTGGGTTTCACCGGCGCGGGGATGAAACACCCGCTGGATCAGGGCAACGAGTTCGTTGCCGGTCAGCCGTTCGAGCATGGGTGCCTCCAGTTGGCGAGGAACAAAGCCTTTCCCATCCGGATTTTCCAAGTAAAAATCCGGCTGTATTCGCGCCGTTGGGGGCGAATGGCGCAAACCCGACAATTAGGGCAGGGTTGCGTACCCAGTTGCTGCTGGCAGTCTAATATGTGTGCAATTAGGCTATATTATGTGCAGCAAATGCGGATTTATAATGGCCGGATTCGCAAAAAGCAACGTTCCGCCGGATTTTGCGGCGGACGCAACGAACGGAAAGTCTCTTCGGCGAGGCGCGTCGCATTCCTGCTTAAAATGACGCCATGTTGGAGTTTTGTGTTACGCGGCGGGGGCGAAACCCTGCTATGGGAAATTCGAATTTCAGACTCGCGCCGACGCGCCTCGAGGAGATGACCAGTGACCGAGACCTTCGCCCTGCCCGAGACCGCCGACAAGGCGGAGATCTACGCCGCGCTGCTGCCCCAGGTGGAGGCGGTGATTGCGGGCGAGGACGACCTGATCGCCAATCTCGCCAACGTCGCGGCGATGTTGAAGGCCGCGTTCGACTTCCACTGGGTCGGCTTCTACCGCGCCCTCGCACCGGAAATGCTGGTGCTCGGGCCGTTCCAGGGGCCGCTTGCGTGCGTGCGGATTCCCTTCCATAAGGGCGTCTGCGGCGCCGCCGCGCGCACCGGCGAAACCCAGCTGGTCCCCGACGTCGACGCCTTCCCCGGCCACATCGCCTGCAGCAGCCTTTCCCGATCCGAGGTCGTCGTACCCCTGGTCGCGGGCGGCGAAACCCGCCTCGTGCTCGACGTCGACAGTGCGGAGCTGAACGGCTTCGACGCCACCGACCGCACCCATCTCGAAGCCCTCGTCGGCCTCCTCCGCGCTCGCCACTTCGGCGAATAACCGCGCGCGCCCCGGCGCGCGGCGGGCAACGTAGGCGCGCGCAAGATCGCGTAGCGATCAACCCACGACCCTTAAAAATCAATCATGAATCGACTCACGGGCCGGGGTTGACACCGGAGGTTGGGTGCGTCATGGTTTTTTCTGGAACTCAGTTCCAAAAATAGAAACGTGCAAAAACGACGAAACGAACAGGAGTGCTTCCCGCCGGATCCGGTCCGTCCAGCCCAGTTCGTCTACCCTCGGTGAGCCTCGCTTTAGAGTTGTTCGCTGTCCCGTAACCCACCCTCACCGCAGTCGCAGTCGCTCGCGTGCAGTCGGCCTCCGGGATCCCAGCGGGATTTGAAAAAAATCCGCTTCGAGGAGGACAGCCATGTTGAAACGCGTGCTCGGAATGGTGGGAGGCGCATCGCTTCTGGCGATGGTGGCGACCCCCGCATCCGCGATGGAACTCAAGCTCGCCCACTACGCCCCGGTCGACCATCCCGCCAGCAAGGCGGCGACGATGATGGCCGACGCGGTCGCCAAGCGCACCAACGGCGCGGTGACGATCAAGGTCTACCCCGCCAACCAGCTCGGCGATGGCAACGAAGTCCTCGAGCAGCAGATGAAGGGTGCGATCGACATCACCCTGCCGACCCAGCCGATGCTCGACAAGTACGGCCCGAAGGGCGACAAGCCGTTCGGCGTGGTGATGCTGCCGTTCGTCTTCCGCGATTACCAGCATGCCTGGCGGGTGCTCGACGGCCCGTTCGCGCAGTGGGTTTCGCCGCGTCTCGACCAGCTCGGCCTGGTCTGGCTGGCGAACTGGGAATGGGGCTTCCGCAACCTCACCAACAGCAAGCGCCCGATCATGACGCCCGACGACGTCAAGGGCCTGAAGATCCGCACGCCGGGCGAAATCCAGCTTCAGGCGGCGATGGAAGCGGCCGGTGCGATCGTCACCAAGATCGCCTTCCCCGAATTGCCGATGGCGCTGAAGCAGGGCGTAGTCGACGGCCAGGAGAACCCGCTCGCGGTGATCGCCTCGCTCAAGCTCTACGAAACCCAGCCCTACCTCGCGCTCACCCAGCATTCCTACAACTCGATGACCGCGGTGATCTCGAAGAAGGCGTGGGGAAAGCTCAGCAAGCCGCAGCAGATGATCGTCCAGGAAGAGGCGCAGAAGGCCGGGCAGTGGTTCCGCGACCGCAACGTCGAGGCGGAAAAGAACCTCGTCGCCGAGCTGGAGTCCAAGGGGATGAAGGTCACCCATCCGGACCTCGCCGCGTTCAAGGCGAAGATGCAGCCGGCCTATGACCAGATCGCCGAGTACTCGGGCAAGGCCAATGTCGATGCGTTCCTGAAAATGGTCGCCGAAACCCACTGAGGCTTTCGCCAACCCATAGGCCAGGATGGAGTGCGGATGATGTTGACGCTTGGCGTGTTCGCGGTGCTGATCGGGCTCGTGCTTTTGGGCGTGCCGATCTTCGCGGCGATGGGACTGACGGCGGCGGGGACGTTCATCCTGCTGGGCGACGCGGATATCCTGCCGCTGATGGCGCAACGGATGTACGTCTCGACCACCGGGTTCACCCTGCTCGCCATTCCGTTCTTCATTCTGGCCGGCAACCTGATGAACTTCGGCGGCATCACCCAGCGGGTGTTCGAGTTCGCCCGCGCCCTGGTCGGCCACCTGCGCGGCGGGCTGGGGTATGTCAACGTGGTCGCGTGCATGATCTTTTCCGGCATGTCGGGGGCGGCGGTGGCGGAAGCCGCCGGCCTTGGCGTGGTGGAGATCAAGGCGATGACCGAAAACGGCTACGACCGCGAGTTCAGCGCCGCGCTCACCGCCGCCGGGTCGACCATCGGCCCGGTGATTCCGCCCTCGATCCCGTTCGTCGTCTACGGCAGCATGACCGGGGTTTCGATCATCAAGCTGTTCATCGCGGGCTTCGTGCCCGGCATCCTGATGGGCATCACGATGATGATCGCGGTCTACTTCGTTGCGAAAAAGCGCAAGTATCCGGTCGACGGCGCGCCTTCGTGCCGTCGCCTCTGGGTCGCGTTCAAGGGATCGGCGCTCGCCCTGATGATGCCGGTGCTGATCATCGGCGGCATCCTGGGCGGCATCTTCACTCCCACCGAGGCGGCGGTGGTGGCGACGCTCTACGCCTTCGTCGTCGGCGGGTTGGTCTATCGCCAGTTCGGCCTCAAGGACATTCCGGCAATCGTTTGGGAATCGGTGAAGCAGAGCGTGCGGGTGCTGTTCATCATCGCCACCGCCGGGTTCTTCAGCTGGCTGATGATCCACCAGAGCATCCCCGAGAAGGTGATCCTCGGCCTCACCAGCTTCAGCGAGACGCCGTGGGTGATCATGGCGATGATCATCCTGATCCTCCTGGTGCTCGGGTGCTTCATGGAAGGCATCGCGGTGCTGGTGATCACCATCCCGGTGTTCATGCCCCTGATCGAACGCTTCCACATCGACCCGGTGCAGTTCGGCGTGGTGATGATCCTCTGTTCGATGATCGGCCTGCTCACGCCGCCGGTGGGGATGTGTCTCTACGCGGTCTCGGGCATCAGCGGCGTGCCGATCGGGCGGCTCTCCCGCGAGCTCTGGCCCTATCTCCTCGGCATCTTCGCGGTTACGCTGCTGATCGCCTACGTCCCCGAGGTCGGGCTGTGGCTGCCCAATTTGGTGATGCCGGAGGGCGGGCGATGATCGCGACCTTGAAAACCCTCGACCGTGCCCTCGGCTTCGCGCTGCGCTGGTTCTGCATTCTCAACATGCTGGCGCTGACCTTGGTGTTGAGCGCGGTGGTGTTCATCCGCTTCGTGCCGATCGCGACGCTGAGCTGGTCCGACGAGATCGTCGAATGGCTGATGGCCTCGCTGATCTTCATCGCCGCCGCCGCGCTCTGGCGCGAGAACGACCACTTCAAGATCACGATGATCAGCGAGCGGCTGGCCGGCACCCAGTCGGGCCGGGTGTTCACCCTGTTCCTCGAGGTGCTCACCGCGATCTTCATCGCCCTGTTCGCCCAGTACAGCCTCGACCTCACCATGGGCGTCGGGCGGACCTCGCCGGTGCTGTCCTGGCCGATGATGTGGTGGTATGCGCCGATGCCCATCGCCGGGTTCATCATGGTAGTCTATGCGATCCGCAACGTGATCCAGGGTGTCCGGGCGGTGGTCGAGGGCTGCCGACGCAACGGTGCGGGCGGAGTGGCCAAGGTTCAGCACGAGCAGAGGAATTGGTAGGGGTCGATGAGCAGCCTGCAAAAAGTCTTCACCATCATCGAAACCGTGGTCTCGCGCCAGGCCGCGGGGATGACCTTCGCCGAGATCATCGCCGCCACCGGCATGCCGAAGGCGAGCGTGCACCGTACACTGAAGGAGCTCGTCGATCTCGGCGTGCTCAGTTACGCGACCCTGACGGCGCGCTATCGCGGCAGCCTCAAGCTCGCGAGCCTCGGCTGCGAGGTTACCGCCAACCTCGATCTGCGCACGCTGGCGCACACCTATCTGCAGTCGCTGCACGAGGCGACCCACCACACCGCCAACCTCGGCATCCGCGACGGCGACGCGGGCGTCTACATCGACAAGATCGAGACCCCGGACTACGGCATCAAGCTGTTCTCCGAGGTCGGCAAGCGCTTCCCGCTCTATTGCACCGCGATGGGCAAGGTGCTGCTCGCCTTCGGCAAGGCCGCCGAGCGCGACGCCTACCTCGCCCGCAGCTTCGAGAGCCTCACCCCCAACACCATCGTCGATCCGCCGCTGCTGCGTGCCGAGCTCGACCGGGTGCGGAGCGAGGGCTACGCGCTCGACCGCGAGGAGATCACCCGCGGCGTGATGTGCGTCGCGGCGCCGATCTTCGGCGCGCAGGAGGCGGTGGTCGGCGCGGTGAGCATCGCATTCCCCGCCTACATTCAAACCGATCGCAGCATCGATCCCGAGATCGACGCGGTCCGCCGTCATGCGGCCGAGATTTCGGGAGTTCTGGTCAAGGGTTGATCATCAAAAACCGGGAGGCAACGTGATGACCTATGCAGCCAAGAAAAAGTCGAAGTACTGCTACACGATCAAGGACATTCCCCAGTTGCCGATCGGCGCATCGTCGCTCACCCGCTTCGTCGCCTCCGAGGAAGTGCTGCTGAGCTTCATCGAAAACCCGCCCGGCTCGGTGTTTCCGATGCACAGCCATCCGGCGATGCAGATCCTGATCATCCTCGAAGGCTCGGAAGAGCACACCTGCGGCGGCGAGACCTTCCACATGGAGGCGGGCGACGTCTGCATCCATCCGTCCAACGTCGAACACGGCGGCACCACCACTACCGGCTTCAAGGGCATCGATATTTTCGTGCCGCCGCGCGACGACTACATCGAACTGATGAAGCAGCACGGCCTCCCGGTCACCCAGGAGAAGTGACGCTTCGGTTTTCCATGAAAGGTGTTTTGCGATGAAGAACTATCTTGAGGATCTGGCGGGCAAGGCGGTTTTGGTGACCGGCTCGTCCACCGGCATCGGCGCGGCTGTCGCCAAGGGCTTCGCCAATTGTGGCGCGAAGGTCGCGGTGCACTGCAACAAGAGCCGCGCCGAGGGCGAGGCGGTGGTCGCCGAAATCAAGGCCGCGGGCGGCGAGGCGATCCTGGTGCAGGGCGACGTCACCAAGTCGGCG
Organism: Rhodospirillales bacterium Alpha_05; assembly: GCA_001603335.1. Lineage (GTDB taxonomy): Bacteria > Pseudomonadota > Alphaproteobacteria > Rhodospirillales > Rhodospirillaceae > Oleispirillum. The sequence continues at coordinate 5,719 of LUYR01000332.1, forward strand.
GAGGCCAAGCGCCTTGTCGACGAGACCGTGAAGGCGTTCGGCCGCATCGACGTTCTCGTCAACAACGCGGGCGGCCTGGTCAAGCGCACCCCGCCCGACGAGAACGAAGACGACTTCATCGACGCGGTGATCGACCTCAACATCCGCTCGGTGGTGGCGGCGAGCCGCGCCGCGATCCCCCACTTCGTCAAGCAGAACCACGGCGCGATCATCAGCACCGGCTCGGTCGCGGCGCGCAACGGCGGCGGCGCCGGGGTGTCGATCTATGCCAGCACCAAGGGCTTCGTCCACACCTTCACCAAGAGCCTGGCGAAGGAACTGGTCGGCTGCAACGTGCGGGTCAACGCGGTGGCCCCCGGCGTGATCGCCACGCCGTTCCACAAAACCACCCCCGCCGACGCCATGGAAGGCTTCAAGAAGGGGATTCCCTTGGGCCGTCTCGGCACGCCGGAAGACCTGGTCGGCGCGTACCTGTTCCTCGCCTCCGACAACCTCTCGGCGTTCATCACCGGCCAGGTGATCGACGTCAACGGCGGCCAGATCATGCCGTGACGCCAAGGCGCGGGCGGGCCGGTGGGTCCGCCCGTCCTCCATCGGGGAGTCCGCCGTGGGCACGATCTTCAACGTCACCCTGCCGTTCTTCGCCCTGATCGGCTGCGGCTATGTCGCGGTGCGGCTCAAGGTGTTTCCCGACAGCGGCATCGCCGGGCTCAACGCCTTCGTCTGGTATTTCGCGCTACCCTGCCTGATCTTCCGGGCGCTTGCGCTCCGGCCGCTCGCCGAAATGCTCGACGCGCCCTACATCGCCGCCTGGGCGCTCGGCGGTTGGGCGGTGTATGCGCTCGTCGGCCTGCTCGGGCGCATCCTGTTCAAGGTCCCCCTCGGCGTGTCGCTGCTCCAGGGGCAGGCGGCGGAGCTTTCCAACATCGGCTACATGGGCCTGCCGCTGATGATCGCCCTGTTCGGCGACGCGGCGACGATCCCCGCCGTGCTCGCCATGCTCACCGACATGGTGTTGGTGCAAACCCCGACGATGGCGTTGCTCGAGGTGGCGCAAAGCCGCGGCGGCCACCCGGCGGCGGTGGCGGGCAAGGTGCTGAAAGGCTTTCTCACCAACCCGCTGGTGCTTGCGGTGGTGGCGGGTGCGCTGGTGGCGGCGGCGAAATCGCCGTTGCCCACGCCGATCAATTCCTTCACCGAAATCCTCGGTCGCGCGGCGGGGCCGTGCGCGCTGTTCGCGATCGGCGCCAAGCTCGCCGGGCAGCCGGTTTCGGAGGGTGTCGCCGAGGTCGGGCTGATGACCGGGGGCAAGCTCCTGCTGCACCCGATCGCGATCTTCCTCGCGATGGAAGCGCTGCTCGACGACCCCGGGCGGATCACCATGGCGGTGCTGCTGGCGGCGCTCCCCATCGGCGGCAACGTCTTCGTCGTCGCCCAGAGCTTCGGCATCTACGCGGCGCGTACCTCCACCGCGATCCTCGTCTCCACCGCCATCGGCGTGGTGAGTTTCTCCGGCCTCGCGGCGCTGCTGGTGGCCGCTGCGGGTTGAAATCCAATTAAAGTTTCCGCACATCCCACGGGTGCATCTGCAACCGGAGGGACAAGTCCATGGACGTGCGCGCGGCGGTGGCGTGGGAGGCGGGCAAGCCGCTGACCATCGAAACGGTGCAACTCGACGGCCCGAAGGCGGGCGAGGTCCTGGTCGAGATCAAGGCTACCGGCATCTGCCACACCGACAAGTACACCCTCTCGGGCGCGGATCCGGAAGGGCTGTTCCCGGCGATCCTCGGCCACGAGGGTGCGGGCGTGGTGGTGGAGGTCGGGCCGGAGGTGAAAAGCCTCAAGAAAGGCGACCACGTCATCCCGCTCTACACCCCGGAATGCCGCGAGTGTCCGTCGTGCCTGTCGCAGAAGACCAACCTCTGCACCGCGATCCGCAGCACGCAAGGGCAGGGGCTGATGCCCGACGGCACCAGCCGGTTCTCGCTGAACGGCAAGCCGCTGCTGCACTACATGGGCTGCTCGACCTTCGCCAACTACACCGTGCTGCCCGAGATCGCGGTGGCGAAAATCCGCGAGGACGCGCCGTTCGACAAGGTCTGCTACATCGGCTGCGGCGTCACCACCGGCATCGGCGCGGTGATCTTCACCGCCGGGGTCGAGCCGGGGGCGCGGGTGGTGGTGTTCGGCTTGGGCGGCATCGGGCTCAACGTGGTGCAGGGCGCGCGCATCGCGGGGGCCGACATGATCGTCGGCGTCGACGTCAACCCGGCGCGGCGCGAGCTCGCCACCAAGTTCGGCATGACCCACTTCGTCAACCCGAAGGAGGTCGAGGGCGACCTCGTCGCCCATCTCGTGGCGCTCACCAAGGGCGGCGCGGACTATTCCTTCGAGTGCATCGGCAATACCGACGTGATGCGTCAGGCCCTCGAATGCTGCCATCGCGGCTGGGGGATGAGCGTGATCGTCGGCGTCGCGGCGGCGGGCAAGGAGATTTCCACCCGGCCGTTCCAGCTCGTCACCGGGCGCACCTGGAAGGGCACCGCCTTCGGCGGCGCGCGCGGCCGCACCGACGTGCCGAAGATCGTCGACTGGTACATGGACGGCAAGATCAACATCGACGACCTGATCACCCACACCCTGCCGCTCGACCGGATCAACGAGGGCTTCGACCTGATGGCAAAGGGCGAATCCATCCGCAGCGTGGTGATCTACTGATGGCGGCGCTCGAGGTCCTCAGCACCCGTGCGTGTTTCGGCGGTAGCGTCGCCTTCTGCCGCCATGAGTCGCTCGAAACCGGCACGCCGATGCGCTTCGGCGTGTTCGTGCCGCCGCAGGCGGAGGCGGGGCCGGTGCCTGCGGTGTATTACCTCGCCGGGCTGGAGTGCACCGAGGAAACTTTCCTGATCAAGGCGAACGCGGTGCGCGTCGCCGCCGAGTTCGGCCTGATGCTGGTCGCGCCCGACACCAGCCCGCGCGGCGCGGGCATCGCGGGCGAAGACGACGACTGGACCTTCGGCACCGGCGCGGGGTTCTACGTCGACGCCACCGCCCAGCCCTGGGCGGCGCACTATCGGATGTACAGCTACGTCACCCGCGAGCTGCCCGCGCTGATTTCCGCCAACTTCCCCGAAAACGGCGCGCGGCGCGGCATCTTCGGCCACTCCATGGGGGGCCATGGCGCGCTGGTGATCGGCCTGCGCGAGCCCCGCGCGTGGCGCTCGGTCTCGGCCTTCGCGCCGATTGCCAACCCGGTGGCGGTGCCCTGGGGCGAAAACGCCTTCTCCCGCTATCTCGGACCGGACCGCGCCGCCTGGGCGGAGTACGACGCCAGCCTGCTGATGCAAAAGTTCCCGCACGCGAGCGACATCCTCGTCGACCAGGGCGACGCCGACCCGTTCCTCGAAACCCAGCTCCACCCCGACGCCCTCGAGGCCGCGGCGGCGAAAAGCGGCCAGCGCCTCACCCTCAGGCGGCAGCCGGGCTACGATCATTCCTATTGGATCATCCAGAGCTTCATCGCCGACCACCTCGCCTGGCACGGCGCACGCCTGCACGCGCCCTAGAGCGTCTGGCTGTACAGGGCGTAGCGGTCGCGGCCGAGGGTCTTGGCGCGGTACATCGCCGCGTCGGCGCGCTCGATCAGTTGCAGCGCGTGGAGGTCGGAGCCGGGGATCAGCGAGGCGACGCCGAGGCTGACGGTGACGTGGCGTTCGGTCTCCGAGGCGGGATGGGCGATGTTGAGCGCCTTCACCGCGTTGCGCATCCGCGTCACCACCGCCACCGCGCCGCCCTCGTCGGTCTCGGGCAGGATCGCGGCGAACTCCTCGCCGCCGTAGCGCGCCAGCGTATCCACGTGGCGCATCAGCGCGGCGGAGAGTGCCCAGGCGACCTGCTTCAGGCAGTGGTCGCCGGCGATGTGGCCGAGGCGGTCGTTGTAGGCCTTGAAGTGGTCGATGTCGGCCATGATCAGGGTCAGCGGCTTGCCGGTGCGGCAGCAGCGCCGCCACTCGTAGTCGAGGGTTTCGTCGAACGAGAGGCGGTTGAAGATGCCGGTGAGGCGGTCGGTGCGGGAGAGCACGCGCAATTGTTCGTTGCGCTCTTGCAGGAGGTTCTGGAGCCGTTCCATTTCGACGATCTTGGCGTCGAGTTCCTCGGTCTTCTCCTCGAGCGCGCGGCGCTGGCGATGGAGCTCGAGGAATACATTGATCTTGCTCTTGAGGACTGCGGCGTCGAGCGGCTTCGCCAAGTAATCGACCGCGCCGGAATCGTAGCCGCGGAACACGTGCTCGCGCTCGGTGCGGTTGGCGGTGACGAAGATGATCGGGATATGGCGGGTGCGGCTGTTGCCGCGCATCAACGCCGCGGTCTCGAAGCCGTCCATCTCGGGCATCTGCACATCGAGCAGGGCGATCGCGAACTCGTGGGAGAGGGTCTTGGCCAAGGCCTCGTTGCCCGACTGCGCGGTGATGATGTTGAGGTCCGGCGCCGCGAGCAGATTTTCTAGCGCGAACAGGTTGTTGGGGTTGTCATCGACGATCAGGATATCGGCTAGCATGGCTCTTCATACCCCAGTCGTGCGAGGAACGCTCCGATCTCGTCCAGTCCCAGGACCGCGTCGACGGTGCAGGCCGCGATCGCGGCGCGGGGCATGATGTCGACCTCGGCGGTTTCCGGGGACTGCACGACGGCACGCCCTCCCAAGCGTTTGATCGCGGCCAGACCGGCGGCGCCGTCGATGCTGGCACCGGTCAAAATAACACCCGTAAGAGCGGAACAGAAGGCCTCAGCCGCAGTTTCCATCAAGACATCGATCGAAGGGCGTGAATAATTGACACGTTCCTCGCGCGATAGACTGAGGCGAAGCTCGGGCTCGACCATAAGGTGAAAGTCCGCGGGCGCGATGAACACTATGCCCGGCAAAAGTGGGTGCTTGTCCTCCGCCTCTTGCACCGGCAGGCGGCAGTGGCGCTGGAATCGGCGTGCCAGGGTGTCGTTGGCGTGGGGCGCGATGTGCTGCACCACCAGCACCGCTGCGGGGTAATCCGCGGGCAGGGCCTCGAGCACGCGGCCGATGGCGTCGAGCCCTCCAGCCGATGCGCCTATCGCGACCGCGCGCATGGTTATGGCTCGCCCTGGACGGTGGGGACGCGGACGGCACGCTTGCGATAGATCTTCTCGCGCGCGTCGACCACCTCGAAGGCGTCGGCGTGGGCGGAAAACCGCAGGCTCTCCTTGCTCCCGAGGCAGAGGAAGCCGCCGTTGCAGAGGCTGTCGAGGAACAGCTTGATCACCTTGTCCTGCAATTCGTCGCCGAAGTAGATCAGCACGTTGCGGCAGAAGATCACGTTCATCTCGCCGAAAATGCCGTCGGTGACGAGGTTGTGCGGCGAGAACAGCACGTTCTTTTTCAAATCCGCGGCGATCGCGACGGATTCATAGCCCGCGGTGTAGTAGTCGGCGAACGACGCGATGCCGCCCGACTTCTGGTAGTTGGAGGTGTACTGGCGCACCGCCTCGAGCGGGTAGATACCGCGCCGCGCCTCCTCCAACACCTGCGGGTTGATGTCGGTGGCGTAGATTTGCGCCCGCTCGCGCATCCCCTCCTCGTCGAGGAGGATGCCCATCGAATAGACTTCCTGCCCGGCGGCGCAGCCCGCGTGCCAGACCTTGATGAACGGATAGGTCTTCAAGTGCGGCACAACGAATTCGCGCACCGCGCGGTAGAACTCCGGGTCGCGGAACATCTCGGTGACGTTGATCGACAGCGCCTGGAGGATCTCGTCGAAGAACCCGGCGTCGTAGATCAGGCGGTGGATCATCTCGCAGAACGACGGGATGCTGTTGCGCGCCCGCACGTGGTCGAGGCGGCGCTTGATGTGCGCGCTGGCGTAGCCGCGGAAGTCGTAGCCGGATTTGTGGTAGATCGCCTCGAGCAGGAGGCGGATCTCCAGGCGCTGGTTTTCGAGAACTGCGGCGTCGTCGGTCATTTGTACAGCCACACCCGCAACAGCGACAAAAGCTTCTCGGTGTTCACCGGCTTGGCGAGGTAGTCGTTGGCGCCCGCCTCGATGCACTTGTTGCGGTCGCCCTTCATCGCCTTGGCGGTGAGCGCGATGATCGGCAGCTTGGCGTTGGCGCGGTCCTTGCGTATCTCGCGCATCGCCTCGTAGCCGTCCATCTCAGGCATCATGATATCCATCAGCACCAAGTCAACCTCGGGATGCGCCTTCAAGCGTTCGAGGCTTTCCCGTCCGTCGCGCGCGATCACCACCGTCAGGCCCTTGTCCTCGAGCACGCTCGACAGGGCGAAGACGTTGCGCATGTCGTCGTCGACGAGAAGCACGGTGCGCTCCTTGAGGGTCGCGTCGCGGTCGTGGACCATGCGGATCATCGCGCGCTGGCGTTCCGGCAGGGTCGCCTCGACGCGGTGGAGGAACAGCGCGCTCTCGTCGAGCAGGCGCTCGGGCGAGCGCACGCCCTTGATGATGATGCTTTCGGCGTGGCGCTGGAGCTGCTCCTCTTCGGTCTTGGTGAGCTCGCGGCCGGTGTAGATGATCACCGGCAGGCGGTCGCAGCCGGGCAGGGCGCGCATCCGTTCGAGCAGCTCGAAGCCCGAGATGTCCTTGAGGCCGAGGTCGAGGATCATGCAGTCGAAGGATTTGTGGGCCAGGAGCTCGAGCGCCTCGCCGCCGGAGGCGGCAATCGTCGAGGCGACGTCGTTGTCGCCGATTAGCTGGCGGATCGCGTCGGCCTGCACCGCGTCGTCCTCGACCACGAGGAGGTTGGAGACCGGCTTGTTGATCACGTCCTCGATCTTGGTGAACGCCTCCTCGATGCGTTCGAGGTTGATCGGCTTGGTGAGGAAGCCGACCGCGCCCATGCGCAACGCATCCATCGAGTTGTCCGCACCCGAAATGAAGTGCACCGGGATGTGGCGGGTCTCGGAATTGCTCTTGAGGCGGCTCATCACCTCCCAGCCGTCGATGCCGGGGAGGCCGATGTCGAGGATGATCGCGCTCGGGCGGTAGTAGTCGGCGAAGTGGAGGCCGGTTTCGCCCTCCGACGCGATCAGGCACTTGAAGCCGCGCTCGTGCGCGAGGTCGCGCAGGATCGCGGCGAAGTTGGCGTCGTCCTCGACGATCAGCAGGGTCTTGTCGTTGGCCGCGATGCTGCGGCGGTCGTCGGGGACTTCGTCGGTGGCCGCCTCGGGCGGCGGCGGAATCATCTGCAACGCCGCGGCCTTCGGCCGCTCCTGCGGCGGCGCGACGACGTCGGGCGGGGCGAAGTTCGCCGTCGTCGGCGCGGGCTCGACTTCGGC
>LUYR01000333.1 GCA_001603335.1 Rhodospirillales bacterium Alpha_05
GAGCAGGCGGAAGTGGAGCTCGCGCAGCAGAAGGGGGTGCAGCACCGGCGCCGCCTCGGGCTCGCGGATCAGGCGCAGCAAGCGCAGCACGCACTCGGTGACCGCCGGGTCGCCTTCGCCGACGAACATCGCGGCGGCCGCGTCGGCGTGCGGCGGCAGCGAAACAGTGGCGCTGAGTTCGCACAGCAGCGGAATGTCGAGGTCGACCGCCGCCGCGAGATAGGGCTCGGTGGCGCTGGCGCGGACGATTTGGCCGGTGGCGGGAATGTCGATGCCGACGATCAGGGTCTGGCCCGCGCCGAAGGCGTGGATCGTCTCGCCCGCCATCATCCGCTTTGCCCCCTGCGCGACGAGGCAGAGCACCGGCCGATACACCATGCGCAACGGCGGGCCGGGCTCGTGCGCCCGCATCACCGTCAATCCGGCAATCGGCGTGGTGAAGAACGGTCCGGCGGTTGCCGCAGCGTCGGCGGCGTCGGCGATCAGGGTTTTCAGCTCGGTCAGCATGGCGGGTTCCTGGGTGTCGCTCGCTCCGGATATTGGTACGCCGCCCCGGCCTTGCCATTCGAACCGGAGAAATAGGCAAGAACCTCGCAGCTTCGGGCATGCCCATAGGCGCCTCCGGCACCAAATCTGGAGCACCAATTCCGCAGACAGGAGACGATGCGATGCCCGACAATTCCCTGGTTCTGATCACCGGCGGCAGCCGCGGCCTCGGCCGTAGCGCCGCGCTCACCCTGGCCGACCACGGCCACGACGTGATCCTCACCTACCTCCGCAACGCCGACGAGGCGAAGGCGGTGGTCGCCGAAATCGCCGCCAAGGGGCGCAAGGCCGCCGCGCTGCAACTCGACACCGGCGACGTCTCGGGCTTCCCCGACTTCGTCGCGACCCTAAAGCGCGCGCTGAAGGGCGAGTGGGGCCGCGAGACCTTCAACGCCCTGGTCAACAACGCCGGTATCGGCATCCACAAGAGCTTCGCCGAAACCGACGAGGCGAGCTTCGACACCCTGATGAACATCCACTTCAAAGGCGTGTTCTTCCTCACCCAGAAGCTCCTGCCGCTGATCGCCGACGGCGGCCGCATTCTCAATGTCTCGTCGGGCCTCGCGCGCTTCAGCCTGCCGGGAATGGCGGCCTACGGCGCGATGAAGGGGGCGATCGAGGTGTTGACCCGCTACCTCGCCCTCGAGCTCGGGCCGCGCCGGATCTCGGTCAACGTGATCGCGCCGGGGGCGATCGAGACCGACTTCGGCGGAGGCCGGGTGCGCGACGACGCGGCCACCAACGCCCAGATCGCGGGCCACACCGCGCTCGGCCGGGTCGGCGTGCCCGAGGACGTCGGCGGCGCGATGGCGATGCTGCTCAGCCCCGAAAGCCGCTGGATCAACGGCCAGCGGATCGAGGTTTCGGGCGGCATCTACTTGTAATCCCGAGCGCCTTGCCTTGAATCGCTCCAGGGTCCATCGTGTCGCCGTTTCAATCGACAAGGATCCCGGAGCGATGACCACCACCGACGAAAACCTGAGCGAAGCCTTCGCGGGCGAGAGCCAGGCGAACCGTAAGTATCTCGCCTTCGCCGAGGCGGCGGAGCAGGAAGGTCTGCCCGGCGTGGCGCGGCTGTTCCGCGCCGTCGCCGCGGCCGAAGCGATCCACGCCACCCAGTTGCTCAAGGCGGCGGGCGGCATCGGCGCGACGCTTGCCAATCTCGCCGAGGCGAAGGGCGGCGAAAAGCACGAATTCACCGAGATGTACCCGGCGATGGTCGCCGCCGCCGAGGCCGAGGGCCACAAGAAGGCGGCGCGGGCGATGAGCCACGCGCTGGCGGTCGAGAAGGTGCATTACGAGCTGTTCGGCGAGGCCGCCGCCGCGGTCGAGGCGGGCGGCGACGTCGCGGGCGAGCCCCACATCTGCCCGATCTGCGGCCACACCGTCCTCGGCGACGCGCCGGATCGCTGCCCGGTGTGCGGCTGCGCCGCCGAGCGCTACGTCGCGGTGGCCTGAATTTTACTCGGCGGCGCCCGCGACCGGCGGGCGCCGCCTAAAACGCCGGAGCCGGCGCGAGG
>LUYR01000334.1 GCA_001603335.1 Rhodospirillales bacterium Alpha_05
GGCCGCGCGCCGTCGAGGAACACCCGGATGCACTGTAGGCGATAGGCTTGGCGACGCGCGCCGCCCGGCCAGTCGAGCCTGCCGATCTCCTTTGCCAACACCGTGCCGAAGATCATGTTGAGGAGGATGTCCGCCTGCATCTCGGGCGGGACGTCGGCGGGAACGAGGTTGCGGGAGGCGAGCCAAGCGCCCAGCTCGGCGCGCGCCTTGTCGCCGCCGTGGCGCAACAACAGGTCGCCGAGTTCGGGATAGTCGGCGACTTCGGCGACGACGACGCGGATCAGCCGGTTGCGGGCGAAGTCGGCGTTCGCGTCGAGATCGATGCGGAAGATCCGGGCGAGGGCGGCGGCGTCGTCGAGCCCATCGGTGTCGCCGAAGTCGAGCATCTCGCGGCGGTGATGCTCGACCACCGATGCAAACAGCGCGGTTTTGCTCGGAAACAACCGATACAGGGTCTGCTTGGAAATTCCGCATGCCACCGCCACATCTTCGGTGGTGGTTCCCGCATAGCCTTGGCTGGCGAACATTTCCGCGGCACGGCGCGCGATGGTTTCGCGGCGCTGGGAGTCGGGTTGGCTTTTCGGCCGACCACGTCGGGGCTTGATTGGAACGCTCACGCGCACCTCTTGACAGGGTGTTGGGCAGGTTAATAAATGGTACTCGAAAGTACTATAAATGCCATCGGCTTTGAAAAAAAGGAATTCCCAGGTGACCTTGCAGGATGCGCTCCGCCTTCAGCCGTCGCGCGGCGCGCGCCGCTTGCTGATCGTCGCCATGGCCTCGACGCTGCTGCTCGGCGGCTGCGACGACAAACCGGCCAAGCCGCAGCAACAGATGCCGCCTGCGCGGGTGGGCGTGGTCACCGTCCACGCCCAGCCGGTCACCCTCACCGCCGAACTCCCCGGCCGCACGGTTCCCGCGATGACCGCCGAGGTTCGCCCGCAGGTGGACGGCATCATCGTCGAGCGCCTGTTCCGCGAGGGCGGCGAGGTCAAGGCCGGGCAGGTGCTCTACCGGATTGATTCCGCCCGCTACCAGGCCGCCTACGACGCCGCCGTGGCGGCGCTGAAGCAGGCCGAGGCGGCGGTGCCGAGCGCGGCCTCCAAGGTCGACCGCTACACCAAGCTCACCGCGCAGAACGCCGTCAGCCACCAGGACCTCGAGGATGCGAAGGCGACCCTGGCGCAGAACCGCGCCGCGGTCGCCGCCGCCAAGGCCGAGGTGCAAAGCGCCCTGATCAACCTCGACTACACCGACATCACCGCGCCGATCGGCGGCGTGATCGACCGCTCGACCCTGACCCAGGGCGCGCTCGTCACCGCGAGCCAGAGCACCGCGCTCACCACCATCCGCACCATCGACCCGATCAACGTCGACGTCACCCAGTCGAGCCTCGAACTCCTGCGCCTGCGCCAGGAAGTCGCGAGCGGCCAGATCCAGCGCGTCGGCGAAACCATCCCGGTGAAGCTGCGCCTCGAGAACGGTACGATCTATCCCCATCCGGGGGCTCTCTCATTCGCCGAGGCGAACGTGTCGGAGAGCACCGGCACTTACGCGTTGCGCGCCACCTTCCCCAACCCCGACCGCCTGCTGCTACCGGGGATGTACGTCCACGCGGTGCTCGCCGAAGGCGTCGCCCAGAACGCCATCCTGGTGCCGCAGCGCGGCGTCTCGCGCAACACCAAGGGCGACCCGACCGCGCTCGTCGTCGGGCCGGACGGCAAGGTCGAGACCCGCGTGCTCGAAATCCGCCAGAGTATCGGCACCGCGTGGCTGGTGGAGAAGGGCCTTGCCGACGGCGACCGCGTCATCGTCGAGGGATCGCAGAAGGCCCGCGACGGCGCCACGGTCAACGCCGAGGAGGTGGCGATCGACGACGCCACCGGCGCCCTCAAGACGGTCGGAGACCAGCCCGCCGCCACTCCGGCGAAGGGGTAAGGGCGAATGTCGCGGTTCTTCATCGCACGGCCGATCTTCGCCTGGGTGATCGCGATCGTGATCATGCTGGGCGGCCTTCTCGCCCTCAACACCCTGGCGGTGTCCCAGTATCCGGAAATCGCCCCGACCACGGTGAACATCTCGGGCACCTATTCGGGCGCCGACGCGGCCACGGTCGAGAACTCGGTGACCAAAATCATCGAGCAGGGCATGACCGGGATCGACAATCTCGACTACATGACCGCGACCTCGACCTCGACCGGCCAGGCGCAGATCACCCTGACCTTCACCAACAAGGCCAATCCCGACGTCGCGCAGATGCAGGTGCAGAACAAGCTGCAACTCGTCACCTCGCAGTTGCCGCAGATCGTCCAGCAGAACGGCCTTACCGTGACCAAGGCGTCGTCGGGCTTCCTGATGGTGGTCGGCTTCGTCTCCACCGACGGCTCGATGAACTCGGTCGACCTCGGCGACTACATCGACAGCACCTTGAACGACACCCTGAAGCGGGTGCCGGGCGTCGGCGATACCCGGCTGTTCAGCTCGAGCTACGCGATGCGGATCTGGCTCAACCCGGAGCGGCTCGCGCAGTACGCGCTGATGCCGAGCGACGTCGCCACCGCGATCGAGGCGCAGAACACCCAGGTTTCCGCGGGCCAGCTCGGCGGCCTGCCGCAGGTCAGGGGGCAGCAGCTCAACGCCACGGTGACCGCGCAAAGCCGCCTGCAAACCCCGCAGCAATTCCGCGATATCATCCTCAAGAGCGAAACCGGCGGCGCGACGGTGCGGATCGGCGACGTGGCGAAAGTCGAGATCGGCGCGGAGAGCTTCACCACCGTCGGCTCCTACAACCGCATGCCCGCGGCGGGCCTCGCGATCAACCTCGCCACCGGCGCCAACGCGATCTCGACCGCCGACGCGGTGCGCGCGACGATCGAGCGCCTGCGCCCGAGCTTCCCCGCCGGGGTCGACGTGGTCTATCCCTACGACACCACGCCGTTCGTCCGCCTCTCGATTCACGAGGTGGTGAAGACCCTGATCGAGGCGGTGGTGCTGGTGTTCATCGTGATGCTGGTGTTCCTGCAAAACTTCCGCGCGACGCTGATCCCGACGATCGCGGTGCCGGTGGTGCTGCTCGGCACCTTCGGCGTGCTCGCGTTCTTCGGCTATTCGATCAACACCCTGACGATGTTCGCGATGGTGCTGGCGATCGGCCTGTTGGTCGACGACGCGATCGTGGTGGTGGAGAACGTCGAGCGGGTGATGCGCGAAGAGCATCTCTCGCCCCGGGACGCCACGGTCAAGTCGATGGACGAAATCACCGGCGCGCTGGTCGGCATCGCCACGGTGCTCTCGGCGGTGTTCGTGCCGATGGCGTTCTTCGGTGGCTCGGTGGGCGTGATCTATCGCCAGTTCTCGGTCACCATCGTGTCCGCGATGATCCTCTCGGTGATGGTCGCCCTGATCCTCACCCCGGCGCTCTGCGCCACCCTCCTCAAGCCCCACAAGCAGGGCGGCAACCGCGCCGCCGACTGGTTCAACCGCAACTTCGACCGCACCAGCGCCGGATACGCCAAGTGGGCGGGCGGGATGATCAAGCGGCCGGTGGTGTTCCTGATCGGCTTCGTCGGCATCGCCGCGCTGGCGGCGCTGCTGTTCGTCCGCCTGCCGAGCTCGTTCCTGCCGCAGGAAGACCAGGGCATCATCATCACCCCGGTGCAGCTGCCGGTGGGCGCGACCCGGGACCGCACCATCCGCGTGCTGGAGCAGGTCCGCGACTATTACCTCAACGATGAAAAGGCCGCGGTCGAGGGTGCGTTCTACGTCGCCGGGTTCGGCTTCTCCGGCCAGGGCCAGAACATCGGCCTGGTGTTCGTGCCGATGAAGCCGTTCGACGAGCGCACCGACCCGAAAATGTCGGTCGGCGCGGTCGCCGGGCGCGCGATGAAGGCGTTCTCGCAGATCAAGGACGCCCAGGTCTACGCGATCACGCCCCCCGCGATCCCCGGCATGGGCACCAACAGCGGCTTCGACTTCTACCTCCAGGACATCGGCAACCAGGGCCACGAGGCGCTGATGGCCGCGCGCAACCAGATCCTCGGTAAGGCGGCGCAGAACCCCAAGCTCGCCGCGACGCGCCCGAACGGCCTCGAGGACGAGCCGCAGTACCACGTCAACATCGACCAGGCGAAGGCGAGCGCCCTCGGGCTCTCCCTCGGCGCGGTCAACACCACCCTGTCGATCGCCTGGGGCTCGGACTACGTCAACGACTTCATCGACCGCGGCCGGGTGAAGCCGGTCTACCTCCAGGGCGAGGCGAAGTTCCGCATGCAGCCGGAAGACGTGGACAAGTGGTTCGTCCGCAATACCGAGGGCGGCATGGTGCCGTTCTCGGCGTTCTCGAGCGGCAACTGGACCTACGGCTCGCCGCGTCTCGAACGCTACAACGGCCGTCCGGCGGTGGAAATCCAGGGGCAGGCGGGCGCGGGCGTCAGCTCGGGCGCGGCGATGGACGAAGTCGACCGCCTCGTCGCCGAACTGCCGCAGGGCTTCGGCCATGAATGGACCGGGCTGTCCTACCAGGAACGGCTCTCGGGTAGCCAGTCGGGGCCGCTCTACGCGCTTTCGGCGTTGGTGGTGTTCCTCTGCCTCGCGGCGCTTTACGAAAGCTGGTCGATCCCGTTCGCGGTGATGCTCTCGGTGCCGATCGGCATCTTCGGCGCGCTTGCCGCCGCCACCCTGTTCGGCCAGACCAACGACGTCTACTTTAAGGTCGGCCTGCTCACCACCATCGGCCTCGCGGCGAAGAACGCGATCCTGATCGTCGAGTTCGCGATCGAGCGCCAAGCGCAGGGCCAGCCCTTGATCGAGGCGACGCTCACCGCCGCGCGCCAGCGCCTGCGGCCGATCCTGATGACCTCGTTCGCCTTCATCCTCGGCGTCACGCCGCTCGCCATCGCCTCCGGCGCGGGCTCGGGCGCGCAGAACTCGATCGGCATCGGCGTGATGGGCGGCATGATCGCCGCTACCGTGCTCGGCGTGTTCTTCGTGCCGCTGCTGTTCGTTGCCGTGCGCAGGATCTTCAAGGGCAAGGCCGCCGCCCACGACGCGCCGCCCGCCACCGAAACGGAGCCCACCCTATGACCACGATCCGTTTCGCCAGCGTCGGGCTCGTCGCCCTGCTTGCCGGGTGCTCGGTCGGCCCCGACTACCGGTCGCCGCCGGTGGCCGCCGCGCCGCAGCAGTGGAGCACGCCCGAGACCGCCAAGCCCAAGGCTCCCGACCTCGCGCGCTGGTGGGAGCGCCTCGGCGACCCGGTGCTCGACACGCTGATCGCCGAGGCGGTCCAGGGCAACCTCGACGTTGCCACGGCGGAAGCCAACGTCCGCGCGGCGCGCGCCTCCTACAAGCAGGCGGGCGGTTCGCTCTGGCCGTCGTTGCAGGGGTCGGGCGGCTTCACGCGGCAGCGCACAGCGCCGGCGCAGGGCCGGGGCACCGGCGCCACCGGCAACCTCTACCAGGCCGGGTTCGACGCGGCGTGGGAGATCGACCTGTTCGGCGCCAACCGCCGCGCCGCCGAGGCGGCGGGCTACG
>LUYR01000335.1 GCA_001603335.1 Rhodospirillales bacterium Alpha_05
GTCGCGGCGCGGGCGACTGCGGCACTCGACGCGGCGGCAGGGAACCCGCCGCCGCGCAAGGCGTTCTGTCTGGTCGCTCCGGCGGCGTTGGCGCGGCAACACCTGCGGCGGTTGCGTCGGGTGCGCTTCGAACCGCTCGACCAGGGGTTCGCCGCACCCAGCCGCATTACCCTCGGCTTCGTCGCGCGGTGGGCCAGGGGGCGAATCTAGGGGTTGCAATTCCGCCGCCTTTGCCCTTCATCATCACCACCCGCGCAAGCTGCGCTCCGAAACACGGCGTCATCATTCCCATGCTTTCCCTTCGTTCCCTCCTGCTGGTTCTGTTCCTCGTCCTCCCCTTGGGCTTCGGCCCGAGCGCCGCGCTCGCCCAGCCCGATCCCCCTGCCGCAGCGCCCGCCGACACGCCGGCGCAGCCCAAGGATCTGCTTGGCCGCGACAGCCCGCAGGGCTTGGTGCGTGGCTTGGTCAAGGCGATGGCGGAGCAGGATTACGTACGCGCCGCCGACTACTTCGACCTGAGCAAGATTCCCACGTCGCAGCGCGCCCGGCGCGGCAAGGATCTCGCGCAGGACCTGCAGCAGATTCTCGACGAAGGCGGCTGGCTGGTGCAGGGTCCGGACCTGAGCGGCAACCCGCAGGGTCTGCTCGACGACGGCCTCGCGCCCGACATGGAGAAGTTCGGCTCGGTCCGTACCTATCAAGGCACCGTCGACCTCCTCGCGCAGCGGGTGAAGGGGCCGGATGGCGCACAGATCTGGCAGGTATCGTCGCGCACCGTCGGCGAAATCCCCGGCCTCGTCGACAAGGTCAAGGCGGGCATCTTCGAAAAGATCGTCCCCGACGCGCTTCTCGGCGGGCCGCTGGTGGGCGGGGTGCCGATGATCCATTGGGGCGCACTGGTGGTGTTCGCGGCGTTTTCCTACGTCGTCGCGGGCGTGGTCACCGCCCTCGCGGCGGGGGGGCTACGCACCCTCTGGCGGCGCAATCCGGAATCGCTGAAACGCCGTTTGGTCGAGGCGGCGGTGCCGCCGTTCCGGCTGTGCCTCGCGGTAACGCTGTTCGTGTTCGGCTCGGGCTACCTCGGCGTCGCCGTGGTGGCGCGACAGTTCTTCGGGATTTTTGCCCAGATCGCCTGGTGGGGCGGCGCGGCATGGTTCCTCTGGCGGATCATCGACGCGGTCGGGCAGGTGACGATCGAGAAGATCTCCGCGCGCAACCACTGGGAGGCGCTGTCGGCGATCCGCTTCTTCCGCCGCGTCGCGAAGTTCCTGGTGATCGCGGCGGGGCTGATCGTAATCCTCGACACTTTGGGCTTCGACGTCAGCGCCGGTCTCGCCGCCCTCGGTATCGGCGGTATCGCGGTGGCTCTCGGTGCGCAAAAGACGATCGAGAACCTGATCGGCTCGATCACCCTGATCGCCGACCATCCGATCCGCGAGGGCGACTTCTGCAAGTTCGGCGACCAGCTCGGGCTGGTGGAGGAAATCGGCATGCGCTCGACCCGCATCCGCACCCTCGACCGCACCATCGTCACCGTGCCCAACGGCGAGTTCTCGTCGCTCAAGATCGAGAACTTCGCGATGCGCGACAAGTTCTGGTTCCACCCGAAGATCGGCCTGCGCTACGAAACCACGCCGGACCAGATCCGCTATCTCCTGATCCAGATCCGCGCGATGCTGCTGAGCCATCCCAAGGTCGACCCCGACCCGGCACGGGTGCGCTTCACCGGCCTCGGCGCGGACAGCCTGACGATCGAGATCTTCGCCTACATCAAGTGCACCGACATGAACGAGTTCCTCCAGATCCAGGAGGAACTTACGCTCAACATCATGGATATCGTCGATGCGTGCGGCGCGGGCTTCGCCTTCCCCTCGCAGACCATCTACATGGCGCGCGACAGCAAGCCCGACGACGCCAAGCGGCTGGCGGTAGAGGAGAAGATCCGCACTCTGCGCGGGATCTCGGCCGAACCCGACGATGCCGCCGAGGCCGAAGAGGGCGACAATCCGGCGCCGCGCTCGACCAGCGACGCGCCGGACGTGCCCGAGCAGCCGAGCAGCGTCGGGCGCTTGCTCGGCCACATCGGGCTCAATTGGCGGCGGTAGATTCCAGCCAGACCTTGAGGTCGGCGAGCGCGCGGGCGGCGTGGGCCTTCTTGCGGTCCGCACCCTTGAGCTTGCGCGGCTTGCCGCCGGGCTTGACCGGCTCGGCCATCGGCAGGTCGGGGAACAGGCCGAAGGTGATGTTCATCGGCTGGTAGGTGGCGGCGTCCGCGCCGACGGTGATGTGGTTGAGCATCGCCCCCATCGCGGTGGTCACCGGCGGCGGCACGATGTCGCGGCCCTGCGCCTCGGCGGCGGCGAAGCGCCCCGCCATCAACCCCACCGCGGCGCTCTCGACATAGCCCTCGCAGCCGGTGATCTGCCCGGCGAAGCGCAGGTGCGGCCGCGACTTCAGCCGCAGCGTCGGGTCGAGTACCATCGGCGAATTCAGGAAGGTGTTGCGGTGGATGCCGCCGAGGCGCGCGAACTCGGCGTTTTCGAGGCCGGGGATGGTGCGGAGGATGCGCAGCTGCTCGCCATGCTTCAGCTTGGTCTGGAAACCGACCATGTTGTAGAGGGTGCCGAGCGCGTTGTCCTGGCGCAGTTGCACCACCGCGAAGGCGCGCTTCTCCGGCGCGTTGGGGTTGGTCAGGCCGACCGGCTTCAACGGCCCGAAGGCCAGGGTCATCCGGCCCCGCTCGGCCATCACCTCGACCGGCAGGCAGCCTTCGAAATACGGGGTGTCGCGCTCCCAATCCTTGAACTCGACGTAATCGGCGGACAGCAGCGCGTCGACGAAGGCGTTGTACTGCGCCTCGTCCATCGGGCAGTTGATGTAGTCCCTGCCGGTGCCCTTGTCCCAGCGCGACTGGAACCACGCCTTGGAAAAGTCGATGCTGTCCTTGATCACCACCGGCGCGATCGCGTCGAAGAACGACAGAGCATCGGCGCCGCTCGCCGCCTGGATCGCCTCGGAGAGCTTGGGCGAGGTGAGGGGGCCGGAGGCGATCACCGCGAGGCCCTGCTCGGGCGGCGGCAGGTCGGCGACTTCCTCGCGCACCACGGCGACGTTGGGGTGGGCTTCGAGCGCGGCCTGGACTGCGGCGGAGAATGCATCGCGGTCGACCGCGAGCGCGCCGCCC
>LUYR01000336.1 GCA_001603335.1 Rhodospirillales bacterium Alpha_05
CGATCGCGGCAATGCGCGCGGTCGCGCCCGCGATGTAGGTGTCGTCCTGGTCGAGGCCGATGAAGGTGCGGCCGAGGCGCTTCGCCGCGGCGCCGGTGGTGCCGGTGCCGAAGAACGGGTCGACGATCAGGTCGCCGGGCTTGGTCGCCGCGAGGATGACGCGGTAGAGCAGGGCTTCCGGCTTCTGCGTCGGGTGGAGCTTGTTGCCGTCCTCGCCCTTGAGGCGCTCGCCGCCGGTGCACAGCGGCAGCAGCCAGTCGGAGCGCATCTGCAAACCTTCGTTCAAATCCTTGAGGGATTCGTAGTTGAAGGTGTAGCGCGCGTCCTTGTCCTTGGCGCACCAGATCAGGGTCTCGTGCGCGTTGGTGAAGCGGGTGCCCTTGAAGTTCGGCATCGGGTTGGTCTTGCGCCAGACGATGTCGTTCAAGATCCAATAGCCGAGGTTCTGCAGCGCCGCGCCGACGCGGAAAATGTTGTGGTAGCTGCCGATCACCCAGAGGGTGCCGTCGTCCTTCAGGATCCGCTTCGCGGCCTTGAGCCAGGCGGCGGTGAAGCGGTCGTAGGCGGCGAAGCTCTCGAACTGGTCCCAGGCGTCGTCGACGCCGTCCACCCGCGAGTTGTCGGGGCGCAGCAGTTCGCCGCCCAGCTGCATGTTGTAGGGCGGATCGGCGAAAACCATGTCCACCGACTTTTCCGGCATCGCGTTCATCAGCGCGATGCAGTCGCCTTGGTGGATGGTGTTTGGCGCGAAGGCTTTCATGCGCAAAACATGCCGGTTCACCGAGTCGCCGTCAACTCATGTTTGGAGTCAGGAGGTTGCGGATCGGCGCGAAGGAGCGGCGGTGATGCTCGGTCACGCCGTGAGTCAAGAGGCCTTGTTGATGCTCCGCCGTGCCGTATCCGGCGTTAGACCCCCATCCATAGCCGGGGAAGCAGGCGTCGAGGCCCAACATGATGCGGTCGCGCGAAACCTTGGCGATGATCGAGGCCGCCGCGATCGAGGCGGAAAGGGCGTCTCCGCCGACGATCGCGGTGGCGGCGCAGGAGAGGCCGGGCGGGCATTTGTTGCCGTCGACGAGGACGTGCGCGGGCGAAACCGCGAGGGAGTCGAGCGCGCGTCGCATCGCGAGGAAGGTCGCCTGGAGGATGTTGACGGTGTCGATCTCCGCCACCGAGGCCTCGCCGAGCGCCCAGACCACGCCGTCGCAGGCGACCAGGCGGGCGCAGATGTCGGCGCGGCGGGCGGCGGATAGCTTCTTCGAGTCATTGAGCGTGGCGAGCAGGTCGGTGGGCAGGCGTTCGCGGTCGAGAATCACCGCGGCGGCCATCACCGGCCCGGCCCAGGGGCCGCGACCGACCTCGTCGACGCCTGCCACCGGGCGGGCGCCGCAGGCGTCCTCGTGAACGAAATCCGGCATTCGGCTCTCCGCCGTCAGTCCACCTTGCGCCGCAGCGCAAGGCGCGGCGACGCGTTGTCGAGGCTGGTATAGACCGGCCAGTGGCCCCCGGCAACCGCGTCGAGCGACGGCGTATCCTGGTTGAGGCGGAGGCGGTAGATCCACAGGTTGGCCATGATCCGCTCGATGAAGCGGCGGGTCTCGCGCGCCGGCAGCGCCTCGATGAACAGCAGCGGGTCGTTGTCGGCACGGGCCTTCTCGCGCCATGCCGCGAGGTTGCCGGGGCCGCCGTTGTAGGCCACCGCGAGGTAGAAGAGGTTG
>LUYR01000337.1 GCA_001603335.1 Rhodospirillales bacterium Alpha_05
GAGCCGATCGCCGCGCTCGAACCCGACCTCGACGGGCGCTTCCGCCGCGGGCTGTTCTTCGCCGGCGAAGCGCATCTCGACCCTCGCCGCGCGCTTTTGACGCTTCGGGAAAAGCTCGAGGAGCGGGGCGTCGCCTTTCCCTGTGGGGGCAAGGAGCCCGCAGGCGCCGACCGCATCGCCGATTGCACCGGCATTGCCTCCGCAGCGCCCGCGCTGCGCGGCGTGCGCGGCGAGATGCTGGTTCTGGAAACGCCGGATATAAGCCTGTCGCGCCCCGTGCGCCTGCTGCATCCGCGCATCCCGATCTATATCGTGCCAAGAGACGGCAATCGTTTCATGGTTGGCGCGACGATGATCGAGAGCGAGGATGACGGCCCGGTCACCGTGCGCTCCATGATGGAGCTCCTGAACGCCGCCTATGGCCTGCATCCGGCCTTTGCCGAGGCAAAGATCGTGGAAACCGGGGTGGGCGTGCGCCCGGCCTATGCCGACAACCTGCCCCGCGTGACGCGCACGGCGGAAGGCGTCAGCGTGAACGGGCTCTACCGCCATGGCTTCCTGCTCTCGCCGGCAATGGCACAGGAAGCCGCGGCGATGATACTGCAGGAAAAGCGGCAATATGCCTGACGTCATGCACGACAATACCCACTCTGGCCTGCCGCGCGGTACATGGAGATGATGCGATGAAACTGACCGTCAACGGCGAGGAACAGGCCGTTTCCGCCACGACCCTGGCGGCTCTGCTTGCGGAGCTCGATTACGAGCCCGATTTTCTGGCGACGGCGCTCAATGGCGAGCTGGTGCCGGCCATCGAGCGCGCGGAATGCGTGCTGAACGACGGCGACCGGATCGAAATCCTCGCGCCGATGCAGGGGGGCTGAACCATGCTTTCCCTTTATGGCGAAGATATCGCCTCCCGGCTGCTTCTGGGCACGGCGCAATATCCCTCCCCGGCCATTCTGGCCGAGGCGGTGCGCGCATCAGGCGCAGGTATCGTTACCGTATCGCTGCGCCGCGAGACGGCAGGCGGGCGCACGGGCGGACAGTTCTGGGAACTGATCCGCGAACTGGGCGTGCGCATCCTGCCAAACACGGCAGGTTGCCACTCGGTGAAGGAAGCCGTGACCACGGCAAGAATGGCGCGCGATCTTTTCGGCACCGACTGGATCAAGCTGGAGGTGATCGGCCATCACGACACGCTTCAGCCCGATGTGTTCGGGCTTGTCGAGGCCGCGCGCATTCTTGCCGAAGAGGGCTTCAAGGTGTTTCCCTACACGACCGAAGACCTCGTCGTTGCCCGGCGCCTGCTGGAAGCAGGGTGCGAGGTCCTGATGCCCTGGTGCGCGCCCATTGGCTCTGCGCGCGGGCCCGTCAATCCCGATGCGCTGCGCTCCTTCCGCGCCGAATTCCCCGATATTCCGCTTATCGTCGATGCCGGTCTCGGGCGCCCTTCCCATGCGGCAAGCGTGATGGAACTGGGCTTCGATGCCGTGCTTCTCAACACGGCTGTGGCCAAGGCCGGGGACCCGGCGGCAATGGCCAGCGCCTTCGCACAAGCCGTGGAAGCCGGACGCCGCGCCTTCAAGGCAGGCCCGCTGGAACCCCGCGACATGGCCGTTCCCTCCACCCCCGTCATAGGCAAGGCAGTGTTCGAATGAAGCTCGACCCGTTTTATCTGATCGTCGACAGCGCCGCCTGGGTCGAGCGGCTGGTGCCGCTCGGCGTGAGGCTC
>LUYR01000338.1 GCA_001603335.1 Rhodospirillales bacterium Alpha_05
GATGCCGAGCGCCGACGACGACCGCCTCGACTCCGAGATCGCCGACGTGAAAAACTGCGGCTGGGGCACGGTGCCCGACGCCATCGACGCCGCCGGGTTCCTCGGCCGCTTCGCGGGGACGAGCGCCTGGGCGCATCTCGACATTGCGGGCACCGCCGATGCCCCCGCCACCACCGACCTCGAACGCCAGGGCCCGAAGGGCTACGGCGTCCGCCTTCTCGCCGAACTCATCGCCGACCTGGAGACCGACCCGTGGACACCCTCCTCGGACTGACCGCCACCGACGTCCTGATCCTTGCCGTGGCGTTCATCCTGGGTGGGTTCATCAAGGGCATCGTCGGCCTCGGCCTGCCGATGATCGCGGTGCCGCTGATCTCCCTGGTGTTCGACCCGCGCACCGCGATCGCGGCGATGATCCTGCCGATCATGGGCGCCAACTTCATCCAGGCGAAGTCGGGCGGCGACATGGCCGAAATCACCCTGCGCTTCCGCTGGCTGCTGATCCCGATGGTGATCGGCAGCATCCTCGGCGCGGCGGTGATCACCTCGGTCAAGCTCGACCACGCGGCGCTGATCCTGGGCGGCCTGGTCTCGGTGTTCGCCCTCACCACGCTGGCGGGCTGGCAGCCGCAGCTCCCCACCGGCGTCGACCGCACGCTCCGCCCGGTGATCGGCATGATCTCGGGCCTGATCGGCGGGATGAGCAGCTTCTTCGCCCCCACCGTCGCGCCCTATTTCTTCACCCTCGGACTCGACAAGAACACCTTCATCCGCGCCATGGGCGTCACCTTCCTCCTCGGCGAGGCGCCGCTGTTCATCGGCCTCGCGCTCACCGGCTTCGCGCCGCCCGCGATCTGGGCGCTGTCGGCGATCGGCTGGGCGACGGTGGCGGTGAGCATGACCCTGGGGGCCAAGCTGCGGCAGCGGATTCCGCAAAAGCACTTCATGACCCTGGTGGGCGTGATGCTCCTCGTCATCGGCCTCAACATGATCCGCCGCGCGGTGTTCTAAGACTCCGTTTGCCGCCGCGCACCGCGCCTGATACACACGAAAACCCGCTTACAACCGGACGCCCCCGAAGTGCTTCGACGCCTCTACGACTGGACCATGTCCCAGGCCGTCACTCCGCATGCGATGTGGACCCTGGCCGCCGTCGCCTTCATCGAAAGCTCGGTGTTCCCGATCCCGCCCGACGTGCTGATCATCCCGATGGTCCTCGCGGCGCGCACCCGCGCCTGGCGAATCGCACTGGTCTGCACCATCGCTTCGGTGATCGGCGGTTTCTTCGGCTACGCCATCGGCCTGTTCCTGTTCGAGCAGGTGGCGCGCCCGATCCTCGCCTTCTACGGCTACATGGACAAATTCCAGACCTTCCAGGGGCTCTACAACCAGTGGGGCGCGTGGATCGTCTTCGGCGCGGGAATTACGCCGTTCCCCTACAAAGTCATCACCATCGCCTCGGGCATGACCGGCCTCAATCCGCTGGTATTCGGCGTCGCCTCGGTCGCGGCGCGGGGTCTGCGCTTCTTCTTCATCGCCTGGCTGCTGTGGAAATACGGCGCGCCGATCCGCGCCTTCATCGAGCGGCATCTCGGCAAACTTGCAGTGATTTTCTTCATCCTGTTGATCGGCGGCTTCGCTGCCCTTAAGTTACTCGCCAACTAACCCACACGTAGCCGGGGGTTTCATGTCCCGTTCCCTCGACGCCCGCGTATGTTCCTGGATCGTGATCGTCAGCCTGGCCAGCCTGGCCTTTGCCTTCACCCTCCAATACGCTTTCGGCGTCGACCCGTGCCTGCTCTGCAAATACCAGCGAATCCCGTATGCGGTCGCCATCGGGTTCGGTCTGATCGGCATGCTGTTGCCGATGGGGCCGTCGAAGCGGCGCACCGTGGTGCTGGTCTGCACCATGCTGTTCTTCGCGGGCGCGTGCCTCGCGCTCTACCACCTCGGCGTCGAACAGGCATGGTGGGGCGGCTCGGCGGGCTGCACCGGCGAGAATCTCTCCGCGCCGATGACCCTCGACGACATCAACTCCGCCCTTTCGACCAAGCCCAAGGCGCGCTGCGACGCGGTGCCGTGGACCCTGTTCGGGCTCTCGCTCACCACGCTCAACCTGATCTGGTCGGGGCTGCTCACCTTCCTCGGCTTCGGGCTGTTCTTCGAGCAGCGGATCTGGCGCGAACGCCGTTTCGGCGGCCGCTTCTAGTCCTCAAGCTCGGTATCCCAATACAAATAATCCCGCCAGCTCTTATGAAGGTGCAATGGCGGGAAGGCGCGGCCGATTTCCTGAAGCTGGAACGTACTGGGAGCCTCGGGCTGACGAATCGGCATGAAGCCGTGGCGACTGGGGAGCTTGTCGGCCTTCTCAAGGTTGCACGCCTGGCACGCGGTGACGACGTTCTCCCAACTCGTGCGCCCGCCCCGCGACCGCGGCATCACATGGTCGAAGGTGAGATCGTGGGTGGGGAACCGCCCGCCACAGTACTGGCAGCAGAAGCGATCGCGGAGAAACACGTTGAAGCGGGTGAACGCCGGACGCCGCGCCGTCGGCACGTAGTCCTTGAGCGCGATCACCGAAGGCAGGCGGAGCGAAACGCTGGGGGAATGGACGACGGTGTCGTATTCGGAAAGAACCTGGACGCGCTCGGAAACCACCGCCTTGATCGCGTCCTGCCACGACCACAGCGAGAGCGGAAAGTAGCTCAACGGACGGTAATCCGCGTTGAGCACCAGTACCGGCGCCAAGTCCCCATCGAAGGTCAATCCAACCTCCCGATCCGGGTCGTGCCCCATGACGGGCCGAATGGGCACGACATATGGTGTTTGATATAGCAGATACCCCCCACTCCTGCATCACAGGATTGTGACCAATTGCGAAACCTTCAAGAAACGACGATGCTGCCGCGATGACAGACACCACCCGCTTCGCACCCAGCCCGACCGGACGCCTCCACCTCGGCCATGCCTACTCCGCCCTCTTCGCCGCGCGCGAAGCCGGGCCCGAAGGCACCTTCCTCGTCCGGATCGAGGACATCGACACCACCCGCTGCCGCGACGAATTCGTCGCCGGCATCCTCGAAGACCTGCGCTGGCTCGGCCTCTCATGGCCCGAACCGGTGATGCGCCAGTCGGCCCGCATGCCCGACTACCTGCGCGCCCTCAAAACCCTCAAGCTCCAGGGCCTTCTCTACCCCTGCTTCTGCTCGCGCGCCGACATCGCCGCCGAAATCGCCGCCTCCGCCGGAGCGCCCCAAGGCCCCGACGGCCCGATCTACCCCGGCACCTGCCGCGCCCTCTCCTGGGACACCGCGAGCGACCGCCTCGCCGACGGCGAACCCCACGCCTGGCGCCTCAATCTCGCCCGCGCCCTCAAGGCCGCGCCTGCCCTCACCTGGATCGACCGCGACCAGGGCCCGCAAACCGCGACGCCGGAAATCTTCGGCGACGTCATCCTCGCCCGCCGCGATACCCCCGCCTCCTACCACCTCGCCGTCACCCTCGACGACGCGGCCCAAGGCGTCACCTGCGTCACCCGCGCCGACGACCTCCGCCCTGCAACCCACCTCCACCGCCTGCTCCAACACCTCCTCGGCCTCCCAACCCCGGAATACCGCTTCCACCCCCTCCTCGCCGACCCCACCGGCAAACGCCTCGCCAAACGCGACAACGCCCCGTCGCTCGCCGACCTGCGCGCGAGCGGCAAAAGCCGGGAAGACGTGTTCGAGATGATCGGGTGGAAGGGGTAAGAAAGGTCCGGGCTCTGCCCGGGCCCGCAAAGGGCCGGGGGCCCTTTGATCCCGTTAGTTTTGGTTTTTGCGCGAAGCGCGATAGAGCCATCACGCGGCGTGACGGTTGGTTGCGCTACGCGCGAAAAACTAAAGGGGTCTGGGGCCCACGGCCCCAGCGGGCCCGGGCAGCGCCCGGACCTTTCCCCTTCTCTTAAAGCCCCAGCTTCGCCAGCGGATGGCTGCCTTCGACCAGCCCGCGCAGGCGGTCTTCGAGGACGTGGGTATAGATTTGGGTGGTGGTGATGCTGCTGTGGCCGAGCATCGCCTGGACCGAGCGCAGGTCGGCGCCGTGGGCGAGGAGGTGGGAGGCGAAGGAGTGGCGCATCACGTGGGGTGAGACCTTGTGGGGCGGCACGCCGGCGCGGACGGCGAGGGTTTTCAGGGCTTTTTGCAGCGCGTCGCGGGTGACGTGGCCGGTTTTGCCGGAGCCGGGGAAGGCCCATTTCGCGCCGCCTCTGATGCCTTTGAGGGCTTCGGCGCGGCGGGCGCGGTAGGCGGCCAGCGCGTCGCGGGCCGCCTGGGTGAGGGGGATGGTGCGCTCCTTG
>LUYR01000339.1 GCA_001603335.1 Rhodospirillales bacterium Alpha_05
CGTCGCGGGCGGCGAGCCCTTGGCGAACAGGCCGCGCGCCTTCATCTTCGCGGTGCGGGTGTCGTCGATGTAGCCGAGGCGGAGCATCTTCGCCACGACCTCGGCGATCCAGGTTTCCGCCTGGTCGAGGTCGACCGTGCTTTCGGGGTGCATCGCGGCGCGGCGGACCTTGCGCGCGAGGACGCGGCGGAGGTTCTCCGCCGTGCTGTCGTAGCGTTGCAGATAATAGAGCGCGCTGTTCTCCAGCGACTGGGCGGAGACGCGGCGCGGCGGCTTGGCGCGGGATTTCGGCGGCGGGCTGGCTTCGGTCATGCGCCGATCATATACCCGTCCTGCGCCGAAAAACACCGGGCGGGGGTTGAGGCTTGCGCGACCGCATGTCATATGCTGGTCCGGAATTCTAAAGGCTTGCGTTTCATGACCCCCCATTTCCCCGAGCGAATGACCCCCCTTGGCGCGATCAACTGGATCGGCTGCTACACCCTGTTCATGAAGGAGGTGCGGCGGTTCCAGAAGGTCTGGCTCCAGACGGTCGCCGCGCCCGCGATCAGCACCCTGATCTTCATGGCGATCTTCGCCCTCTCGATGGGCCGCAGCGGGCGCGAGATGGACGGCGTGCCGTTCAACCAGTTCCTCGTGCCGGGGCTGGTGATGATGACGATGATCCAGAACGCCTTCGCCAACACCTCGTCCTCGCTGGTGATCTCGAAGGTCCAGGGCAGCATCGTCGACATCCTGATGCCGCCGCTCTCCCCCTGGGAGATGGCGCTCGCCTACATCGGCGGCGGCGTGGTGCGCGGCCTTCTGTGCGGCGCGGTGGTGGCGGCCTGCCTGTCGCTGTTCACGCCGATGCCGCTCCATGCGCCGTTGATGGCGATCGCCTTCGCCCTCGAAGCGACGGTGATGATGTCGGCGGTGGGGGTGCTGACCGGGGTATGGGCCGACAAGTTCGACCAGTCGACGGTGATCACCAACTTCATCATCATGCCGATGTCGTTTTTGTCCGGAACGTTCTACTCGGTCGATCACTTGCCCGACGCGGTGCGCTGGCTCGCCCACATCAATCCCTTCTACTTCATGATCGATGGCTTCCGCGGCGGTTTCCTCGGCAGCGAGGGGCCGAGCGCATGGCTCTATCTCGGGGTTTTGACCGTGGGGAACATGATCCTGCTGTGGTGGTCGCAGCACCTGTTCCGGATCGGCTACAAACTCAAGGCCTAAAGCCGCGCCCGGCTTGAAAGAACTTGACGGCGTGGCGAGCGCCCCCTTTAAATAGCTCCTTTCTTTTCGAGCGAGCCGCCGAATCGGCGATTCGCCCGTCCGGATTCTCAGGCGGTGGACGGACCCCACCGCCTGAAGTGTTTGCGGCGGCGACCCTCGCACGCCGCATTTTCGCGCGATATGCGCCTTTTTTCTAAAGGAGTTGAAGGTGATCCCGTCCGTGATGCCGACCTATGCGCGGTTTGATGTCGTGTTCGAGCGGGGCGAAGGCCCCTGGCTGTACGCGACGGACGGACGACGATTCCTCGACTTCGCCGCCGGGATCGCGGTCTGCGCGCTCGGGCACTGCCACCCGCATCTGGTCGAGGCGTTGCAGGCCCAGGTGGGCAAGCTCTGGCACACCTCGAACCTCTACCGCATCGAAGGCCAGGAGAAGCTCTCCAAGCGCCTGACCGAGGCGACCTTCGCCGACACCGTGTTCTTCGGCAACTCGGGCGCGGAAGCGAACGAGTGTGCGATCAAGATCGCGCGGCGCTACCAGTTCGACAAGGGCCGCCCGGAGCGCTACCGCATCGTGGTGATGACCACGTCGTTCCACGGTCGGACTCTCGCCACCGTGGCGGCGGGCGACCAGGCCAAGGGCAAGTACGGCTTCGGCCCGGAGACCGCCGGGTTCGACCGCGTGCCGTTCGAGGACATCGAGGCGGTGAAGGCGGCGATCGGCCCGGAGACCGCGGGCATTCTCGTCGAGCCGGTGCAGGGCGAGGGCGGCATGCGCGCCGCCGATTTCGCCTATCTGCGGCAATTGCGCGAATTGGCGGACGCCAACGACATCCTCCTGATGTTCGACGAAGTGCAGTGCGGCGTCGGCCGCACCGGCAAGCTCTTCGCCTACGAATGGTCCGGGGTGACGCCGGACGTGATGGCGATCGCCAAGGGCATCGGCGGCGGCTTCCCGATGGGCGCCTGCCTCGCCACCGAGCGCGCCGCGGCGCCGATGGTCGCGGGCTCGCACGGCTCCACCTTCGGCGGCAACCCGCTCGCGATGGCGGCGGGCAACGCGGTGATGGACGTGGTGAGCGAGCCGGGCTTCCTCGATCACGTCAACGCGGTGGCGGACATCCTCCGCGCCGCCCTGGCCGAACGCGTCAAGCGCTTCCCCGAGATGTTCGAGGAAGTCCGCGGCCTCGGCCTGATGGCGGGGCTGAAATGCCGCGTCACCAATACCGATCTGGTCAATCGTCTGTTCGAGCACGGCCTGCTGTGCGTCTCGGCGGGCGACAACACATTGCGTTTCGTGCCGCCCCTGATCATCGAGCAGGAGCACGTCGAGGCCGCCATGGCGATCCTCGACCGGGTCTGCGAGACGTGGAGGCACAACGCATGATTACCTCGATTTCCCCCAAAACCGTGTCGAGTCCGGGGCTTCCGCCCCGGCACTTCCTCGATATCGCCGATATCGACGCGGGCGCGCTCCGGCGCATGGTCAATCTCGCCGCGCTCTACCGCACCGGCAACGCCCCGGAAGCCCTGCGCCGTCCGCTCGCGGGCAAGACCCTGGCGATGATCTTCGAGAAGCCCTCGACCCGCACCCGGGTGTCGTTCCAGGTCGGCATGCAGCAGCTGGGCGGCGACGTCGTGGTGCTCTCGCACCAGGACACCCAGTTGGGCCGTGGCGAGACCATCCCCGACGCGTCGCGGGTGCTTTCGCGCTTCGTCGATATGTTGATGATCCGCACCTTCGCGCCCGAGACCCTGCACGAGTTGGCCGACTACGCCTCGGTGCCGGTGATCAACGGCCTGACCGACGAGACCCACCCCTGCCAGGTGATGGCCGACATCGCCACCTTCGAGCAGCACCGTGGCGACATCGAGGGCAAGGTGATCGCCTGGACCGGCGACGGCAACAACGTCGCCCAGTCGTGGATCGAGGCCGCGCCGAAGTTCGGCTTCGAGATGCGCCTCGCCTGTCCGGAAGGCCTCGAGCCCAACGCCGAGATCGTCGGCGCGGCGCAGAAGGCGGGCGCTTCGGTGATCGTCGGGCGCGACGCGCGCGAGCTCCTCGACGGCGCGGACTGCGTGATCACCGATACCTGGCTGTCGATGCACGACACCGACACCGACCGCTCCAACATGCTCCTGCCCTATCAGGTCAACGCCGACCTGATGACCTGCGCGAAACCCAATGCGCTGTTCATGCATTGCCTTCCCGCCCATCGCAACGAGGAGGTCACCGACGAGGTGATGGACGGTCCGCAGTCGGTGGTGTGGGACGAGGCGGAAAACCGCCTCCACGCGCAGAAGGCGATCATGGTCTGGTGCATGGGAAAAATCAGTTGAACGACGTCGCGCGCAGCATGGATCTGGTTCTGCCGTTCACCCTGGGCGGCGGCGCGTTCCGGGGGCGGCTGGTGCGTCTGCACCAGGTCGCCAACGACACCATCGTGCGCCATCACCAGCCCGAGGCGGTCGGCCGCCTGATCGGCGAGGCTCTGGTGCTCGCCGTCGCGGTCGGTTCGCGGCTGAAGTTCGACGGCGTGGTGACGCTGCAAACCTCGAGCGACGGCCCGGTCTCGCGCATCGTCGCCGACATGACCTCGAACGGCGACGTCCGCGCCTCGGTCGCCACCGACCCCGAGCGCCTCGCCGAGATGATCGCCGAGGGCGGGCCGCTCGACTTCGTCCACCTCGCGGGCAAGGGCCACCTCGCCCTCACCGTCGACCAGGGCGAGGCCACCGACCGCTACCAGGGGATCGTCGAAATCGTCGGCCGTACCCTCGCCGACACCGCGATTTCCTACTTCAGCCAGTCCGAGCAGATCGGCACCGCGCTGCTGCTCGCGGCGGAAGCGCCGG
>LUYR01000340.1 GCA_001603335.1 Rhodospirillales bacterium Alpha_05
CCGCCCTCACCCGCCGCGTCGCCGCGCTGCCGCCGCTCGCGCAACTCGCCGCCCGAGCGCGCCAGGACTACGGCGACGCCTATTGCGGCGGCCAGATCGAGGCTTCGCTGCGCAAGGTTCTCGGCGGCTAGAGGCGCTTCTCGAAAAAGGTGTCGGGATAGGGATCGTCGTTGAAGCGCGGGATTTCGGTCCAGCCGGTGCGGCGATAGAGCTGCACCGCTTCCGGCAGTGCGCTGTTGGTGTCGAGGCGCAGGCAGGGGATCGCGAGCCCACGCGCCGCATCCTCGATCGCGCGCATCAGCCGCTTCGAGAGGCCGAAGCCGCGCGCGGCGGGGGCAACCCACAGGCGCTTGACCTCGCCGGTGCCGCCCTTCAACCCGACGCAGCCGAGCGGCAGGCCGTCGAGCAGCGCCAGCAGGAACACCCCGCGCGGCCGCACCATCTCCTCCGCGTCCGGATCGCGCGAGAGCGACACGTCGAATCCACCCGGAAACCGGCGGCCGAGCTCGGCATAGTATTCGCCGAGGCAGTACCGGGCGACCGCGTCGCGCGGATGGACTTCCTCGAGCACGATGCGCGCGTGCCCGAGCGCCACGGCGACGACGTCCATCGCCGCGATCAACGCCTCGGGGTGGGGATGGCGCGCCAGCATCGCCGCGGCCTGGGCGTCGGAAAGGGTTTCGTAGGCGCGGTACTCGCGCTCGCCCGCCTCGGTGAGGCGCGCCACGCGCCGCCGCGCATCGTCGGCCGCGGGCAGCGTCTCCACCAGGCCCTCCTGCTCCAGCCCGCGCAACAGGCGGCTCATCAGGCCGGAATCGAGCCCAAGATAGGCGCGAATCTCCGCCACGTCGCCCCGCCCGTGGCCTATGGCGTTCAACACCCGCGCCGCCCCGAGCGGACGCCCCCGCCCGAGAAACGACATATCCAGCGCCCCGACCTCGGAGGTCACGGTGCGATTGAAGCGGCGAACCCGCGCTATGAGATCGTTCGTCATAATCTCTGACTTAGATCAGATATCTCTCCGCGTCAACGCCAAATCCACCGCGACCCTCCGTAGTCGGCCCCGATGCCTGGAAAATGGAACGTCCGGGTTCCCCTGCCGTTTTCCAGGGACGAGCCGTCAACCTGGACAAGGATCAGACGATGCTAAAATGGGCAGCTATTTTTGCAGTCATCGCCGCGGTGCTCGGCATCCTCGGCTTCGGTGGCTTGGCCGGTGCCGCCTGGAGCATCGCCCAGATTTTCTTTTGGATCTCGGTCGTCATCGCCGTGGTCCTGTTCGTGCTCGGCGTGACGATCTACAGGTCCCTCACCTGACCCAACGGACCGCTCTTCAGCAAGAGGCCCGCCAGGAGTCACTGCTCCGGGCGGGCCCATTGGTTTCGTGGCGGATTTTCCGGCACCCGCCGTCAGGTCGGGCTCACTCCCACTCGATGGTCCCCGGCGGCTTCGAGGTGACGTCGTAGGTGACGCGGTTGATGCCCTTGACCTCGTTGATGATGCGGTTCGAGACCCGCGCCAGGAAGGCCATGTCGTAGGGGTAGAAGTCGGCGGTCATGCCGTCGGTCGAGGTGACGGCGCGGAGCGCGCAGGCGTAGTCGTATGACCGGCTGTCGCCCATCACGCCGACGGTGCGCACCGGCAGGAGAACGCAGAACGCCTGCCAGATCGCGTCGTAGAGGCCCGCGTTGCGGA
The DNA here is from genome assembly GCA_001603335.1 of Rhodospirillales bacterium Alpha_05. Classification (GTDB taxonomy): domain Bacteria; phylum Pseudomonadota; class Alphaproteobacteria; order Rhodospirillales; family Rhodospirillaceae; genus Oleispirillum. The sequence goes on from LUYR01000340.1 coordinate 1,696, forward strand.
TTTCCTCGAGGTAGATCGCGTCGGCTTTCTTGAGGATTTCCAGGCGTTCGCGGGTGATCGGCTGGCCGGGGATGCGGATCGCGAGACCCGGTCCGGGGAACGGGTGACGGCCGACCATTTCTTCCGGCAGGCCGAGTTCGCGGCCGAGTTCGCGGACTTCGTCCTTGAACAGCTCGCGCAGCGGCTCCACCAGCTTCATGTTCATCCGCTCGGGCAGGCCGCCGACGTTGTGGTGCGACTTGATCGTCACCGAGGGCCCGCCGGTGAACGAGACGGATTCGATCACGTCGGGGTAGAGCGTGCCTTGCGCTAGGAAGTCCGCGCCGCCGACCTTCTTCGCCTCTTCCTCGAACACGTCGATGAAGGTCGCGCCGATGGTCTTGCGCTTCTTTTCCGGGTCGGTTTCGCCTTCGAGCTTACCGAGGAACAAATCGGACGCATCGCGGGTGACGAGCTTGACGTTGAAGCGGCGACCGAACACCTCTTCCACCTGCTCGCGCTCGCCCATGCGCAGGAGGCCGTGGTCGACGAACACGCAGGTGAGCTGGTCGCCGATCGCCTCATGCAGCAGCGCCGCCGCCACCGAGCTGTCGACGCCGCCCGAAAGCCCGCAGATCACCCGGCCCTTGCCGACCTGCTTCCGGATCGCGCCGATCGCCTGCTCGCGGAACGCCGCCATCGTCCAGTCGCCCTTACAACCGCAGACGTTGTGGACGAAGTTCTGGATCAGCTGCGCGCCGTGCGGCGTGTGCACCACCTCGGGGTGGAACTGCACCGCGTAGAACTTCTTCGCCTCGTTGGCGATCGCGGCATAAGGCGCGCCCTCGCTCGTCGCCATCACCGCAAAACCTTCCGGCAGGCGGGTGACGCGGTCGCCGTGGCTCATCCACACCTGTTCCTTCGCGCCCGCCGCCCACACGCCGGTGAACAGCGCGCAGTCGCCCGAAACCTCGACGTAGGCGCGGCCGAACTCGCGGTGGTCCGAGCCTTCGACGAGGCCGCCCAACTGCTGCACCATGGTCTGCTGGCCATAGCAGATGCCGAGGATCGGCAGGCCCATCTCGAACACGCCCTGCGGCGCGCGCGGGCTCTCCGCCTCGGTCACCGAGGCCGGACCACCCGAGAGGATCACGCCGGTCGGATCGAATTCGCGGATGCTCTCCACCGTCACCTTCTGGAACGGATGGATCTCGCTGTAGACCCCCGCCTCGCGCACGCGGCGCGCAATCAGCTGCGTCACCTGCGAGCCGAAGTCGACGATCAGAATCCGGTCGGTCATGGCGTATCTCCCTGTGCGTTCTCGGCTTCGTCGGGCTTGGCGGCGCGTTCCATCACCGCGACGAAGAATCCATCGGTGCCGTGACGCCCGGGCGTCAGGCGAAGCATCTGCATCTCGGCGAGTTCGGCGGGAACCGCGCCCTGGTCTTCCGGCCAGGCGGCGGCCACCGGCAGCAGCGCGAAGTCGTCGCGGCTGCCGAGGAAGGCTTCCACCTGCACCTCGTTTTCTTCGGTAAACAGCGAGCAGGTCGCGTAGACCAGCCGCCCGCCGGGCTTCACCAAGCGCGCTGCCGAAGCGAGAATCCGGCCCTGCACGCCCTGAAGCTGAAGCAAATCCTCGGGCGTGGTGCGCCAGCGCGCGTCGGGATTGCGCCGCCAGGTGCCCGAGCCGCTGCACGGCGCGTCGACCATCACCCGGTCATAGGTTTCCTTGTGGCGCTTCACCCACTTGTCGCTTTCGTTGGAAAGCGCGCGGCGGGTGACGTTGAACGCCCCGGCGCGGCGCAGGCGCACCGCCGAGCGGTCGAGCCGCGATTGGGAAATGTCGCAGGCAGTGAGGCGGCCGGTGTTGTTCATCGCGGCGGCGAGGGCGAGGGTCTTGCCGCCCGCCCCGGCGCAGAAGTCGATGACGCTCATCCCCGGCTTCGCGCCGACGAGCAGCGCCGCCAACTGCGCGGCCTCGTCCTGAACCTCGACCCAGCCGTCCTGGAACGCCTGGGTCGCGGCGACGTTGGCGCGCTCGGTGCAACGCAGGCCCCAGGGGGAGAAGCGCATCGGCTCGGTCGCCACGCCCTCGGCACTCAGGCGCAGCGCGACGGAGCTCCGCTCGGCCTTCAAGGTATTGATCCGCAAGTCGACGCTCGCCTCGCTGCGGGCGGCCTTGATCTCGGCCTCCTCGGCTCCGGCGTAGATCTCCTGAAAGCGCGGCCACAGCCATTCCGGCGTCTCGGCCCAGGCCCAGGCCGGACGGTCGGAGGCCTTCACCTGCCGCATCGCCGTGACCCACTCGACCTCGCGCTTGTCGAGCGCCACCGGGGCATACGCCTCGCCGGTGAACAGCGCGAGATCGCGCTCGTTCGGCACCTTCTCGGCGACGCACAACGCGATCATCAAACGACGGCCGCTCTCGGCCCGCACCTGCGCATCGGTAACGTTGCGCCCTTCGGCGATGGCGCAATCCGAGGCCAAGCGCGCGCGGTTGCGCATCGCGCTCCAGAACATCTCGGTAATCGCACGGCGATCCTTGCCGCCGATGAACCGCCGGTCGCGGAAGTAATCGTGCAGCACCCGATCCGCCGGACGGCTTTCCATCCGCGCGAAATCCAGTGCCTCGATCGCTGCTTGTATCCGTCCGCCCGGTGTCATGCCGCCTCCTTGGAAAAACTCAGGCCAGGGGCGCTGCCCCTGGACCCTGCCGAGGGCCCGAGGCCCTTGGAACCCTTCACTTGATCTGCCGGG
>LUYR01000341.1 GCA_001603335.1 Rhodospirillales bacterium Alpha_05
GCCCGCGAGGCTGCGCGCGAGGAACAGCGCCGACCAGGTCACCGCGCCCAGCACCAGCGACAGCGACGCGGCGGCGGCGATGTTCGCGTTCAGGGTGAACTCGGTGTAGATCGTCATCGGCAGCACGTCGATGTTGGCGGCGAGCGAGAACGCGGTGCCGAACGCCCCCATCGCGGTGGCGAAACAGATCGCCCCGGCGGCGGTGAGGCCGGGGGCGAGGCCCGGCAAGGTGACGTCCTTGAACACCCGCGCGGGCGAGGCGCCGAGCGAGCGCGCCGCTTCCTCGAGCGCCGGGTCGAGCTTTTCCGCGCTCGCCATCACCGTGAGGATGACGCGCGGGATCGAGAAATACAGGTAGCCCACGAACAACCCGGCGAGGGAATAGGCGAACACCAGCTTGCCCGCGCCGAGGGCCTGGGTGATCGTGCCGATCAACCCCTGGCGGCCGCCGAGCATGATCACGAGAAAGCCGACGACCACGCCGGGGAAGGCGAGCGGCAGGGTCAGCACCGCGATCACCGTCTGGCGGCCGCGGAACTGGTGGCGGCTCAAGAACAGGCCGGCGACGGTGGACAGGGCGAGGGCGCTGAAGGTCACCGCGACCGCGAGGCCGAGGGTGACGAGCATGCTCTCGAAATGGCGCGGCTCGGTGACGACGCTGGCGTAGGCGGCCAGCCCCTTCGGCCCTTGCCCCGCGACGATCGCGAGGCGGGCGAGCGGCACCAAAAAGAACGCCAGCGCGAACACCGCGACCGGCAGCGCCAGCAGGATCAGTCGATGGGCGTCTCGGGACAGGCGCATCGGCGGCTCTCCGTATCTGCGAACGCCTCCCCCGCGCACGCGCGGGGGAGGCACCGGCGGGTTAGCGGACCTCTTTCAGGTACTGGTCGCGGAAGGCATCCTGCGACGCGGCCATGGCGAGGAAGTCGACCGCCTTGGCGCGGGCGTAGTCGCTGTCGGGCAGGAACTTCGCCTTCGCCTCGGCCGACATCGCGCTCGACCGCACCGGGCGGAGGTAGGCGTTGGCCCACAGCCCCTGGCCCTTGTCGGAGAGCACGTAGTCGAGGATCTTCTTGCCGTTCTCGGGGTGCGGCGCGCCCTTCACCAGGCTCATCACGTAGGGCACCACCACCGAGCCTTCCTCGGGGATGACGAACACCACGTTGGCCTTGTCCTTGTACTTGGCGCGGTAGGCGTTGAAGTCGTAGTCGAAGAGGATCGGGATTTCGCCCGAGAGGACGCGGGCGTAGGAGGTCTGCTTGGGCACGATCGCGTCGTTGGCGGCGAGCTTCTTGAAGTACGCGAGCGCGGGCTTCCAGTTGTCGAAGGTGCCGCCCATCGCCTGGTTGACCGCGGTGGCGCCGACGTAGCCGACGAACGCCGAGGTCGGGTCGAGGTAGCCGACCATGCCCTTGTATTCGGGCTTCAAGAGGTCGGCCCAGGTTTTCGGCACCGGCTTGCCGCCGAGGGCGTCGACGTTGACGAACAGGCCCAAGGTGCCGGAGTGGATGGTGAACCACTTGCCGTCCGGGTCCTTGAGGTCGGCGGGGATGTCGTTCCAGTTCTTCGGCTTGTAGCCGGTGACGACGCCCTTCTCCGCCGCCTGGATGCCGAACGAGACGCCGAGGTAGACGACGTCGGCGACCGGGTTGTCCTTCTCGGCGAGGAGCTGGGCGAGGGACTGGCCGGAGTTCTTGTTGTCGTGCGGAACCGAGAGGCCGAGATCGCTTTTGATCGCGGCGAGCTGGCCCGCCCAGTCGGCCCATTCGGGCGGGCAGTTGTAGCAGATCGCGTCGGCGGCCTGGGCGGCCCCGGGCGCGACGAACGCCGAAATCGCGAGCGACGCGGCGGCGACGGCGGATTTCCAGGTGTTGAGGATCATGGCGTGGTTGTCCTTATCTCGAGGCCTGAATCGGTGGGGATGGACGCCTGCGCCTCGACTGGGCCGCTCTTCGGGGCGGCTCCGAGCGAAGCGCCGTGGCGCAGCACGTGGGGCAGGATCACCGGCGCGACCGCCGATTCTCCGCCCAGGCGACGCAGCAACTGCCGCGCCGCGGTACGCCCAAGCTCGCGCGATGGCTGGACCACCGTGGCGAGCGTGGGATGCAGGTGGGTGCCGATGGCGATGCCGTCGAAGCCGACGACGCTGACCTCGCCGGGGACGGAAATCCCGAGGCCGGTGAGCACGCCGATGGTGGCGATCGCGAGCATGTCGTTGGAGCAGAACAACGCCGTCGGCGCGTCCTTGGCGGCAAAGATCTCGGCCAACACCGGCTCGAGCTCCGGGCGGGTGAACGGGACTTCGGCGAGCCACGGCTCTGCGAGACCGGCGGCGGCGGCGGCTTCCGAAAATCCCTGGTGGCGGGCACGGGCGCGGTCGGAATCGCTCAAGCGTCCGGCGATCATGCCGAGGCGGCGATGGCCGAGTTCGACCAGGCGTTCGGCGACCAGTGCCCCGGCGGCGCGGTTGTCCACCGTCACCGTCGGGCGACCGTGCGCGCCATCGGGGTTGTAGGCGAGGACGTAGGGGATTTCGGCGGTGTCGAGGAGGTCGAGGATGCGACTGTCGGCGGCGTCGGCGACGGTGAGGATCAGGCCGTCGACGCGGTAGCGCAGCAGCGTCTCGATGCCCAGGCTCTCCGCCTGGCGGCGATAGTCCGACGCGCTGAACAGCAGCGAATAGCCGCCGTTGGCGACGCCCTCGGCGATGCCGTCCACCGCCTCGGCGAATACCGGATTGGACAACGTCGGGATCAGCACGCCGATCAGGCGGCTCGATGCGGTCTTGAGGCTGCGGCCGACGCCGTTGGGGCGATAGCCGAGCTCGGCGACGGCGGCGTGGACCTTGGCGGCGGTCTCCGGGTTGACCCCGGCCGCGCCATTGATGACGCGGGAAACCGTCGCCACGGAAACCCCGGCAGTCTCGGCTACGTCTCTGGCCGTTGCGCGCCGCATGCTCGCTCCCCGCGTTCAGTGATCCGCTCGAGGATCATTGAACCTGGGGATGATTGTAAACGTTTACAACGAGAACTTTGGGTTGCATCCAGATGACAGCGCAATCCGCTGTTCGACATCGAACTGTCATCAATCGCGGGCGCGGTCGACCGATTTGAGGGCAAGGATGAAGCCGACCACGCCCAAGCCCGCGAGCACCGCGAAGTGGATCCACTGCGGCGGCTGGCCGAAGGCGTCGGCGCGGATCGCCTGCGCCGCGTGGGTGAGCGGCAGCCCGTGGAGCAGCACCTGCGCCCACTGCGGCAGGCCGTCGAGGGGGAAGAAGGTGCCGCCCAGAAACGCCATCGGCGTGATCACGAAGGCGTTGACCAGCGACTGGTCGCCGTGGCTCGAAATCAGCATCGCCAGCGCCACCGCGATCGAGGCGAAGACGAAGGCGTTCAACAGCACCGCGAGCCAGAACCACGGCCCGGTGTGGATGGTGACGCCGAAGGCCCAGCCGATCGCAAGAATAATCACAACGCCGCCGAGCGCGCGGGTGATGCCCGAGAGGATTTCCCCCAGCGCGAACGCCGCGCCCGAGATCGGCGCGGACTGGAATTCCTCGAAGATGTGGAAGTAGAATCGCGCGATGTTGATCTCGATGGCGATGCCGTAGGCCTGGGTCATCGTCGTCATCGCGATCAGGCCGGGGAGGAGGAATTCGAGGTAGGTGTGGCCGTCGAAGCGCGCGCCCTCGCCCATCGCGGTGCCGAACGCGATCATGTAGAGGATCGGCGCCACCGCCATCCCCGCCATCGCGCGCTTGAAGCGCCGCTTCGAGAGCCGCATTTCGCGCAAATAGATCGCGCCGACGCCCTGCATCATGGCCGCACCGCCTTTCCGGTCAGGGTGAGGAACGCGTCCTCGAGATTGACGCGGCGCAGGGTCAGCGCGTCCTCGACGGCGGCAATCGCGGCCTGCGCGGCGTCGCGGTCGGCGAAGTATTCGGTGACCATGCCGCCCGGCCCGAGGCGGTCGAACGCCCACTTGCCGACCTGCGCGATCAACGCCCGCGGCGTGTCCAGCGCACGGATGCGGCCCTGGTCGAGAAAGGCGACGCGGTCGGCGAGGAACTCCGCCTCTTCGATGTAGTGGGTGGTGAGGAACACCGTGGTGCCTTCGCTTTGGATCTGCTTGATCAGGCCCCAGATGCGGCGGCGGATCTCGGCATCGAGCCCGACGGTGGGCTCGTCGAGGAAGAGGATCCTGGGCCGGTGCATCAGCGCGCGGGCGATCATCACCCGCCGCTTCATCCCGCCCGAGAGGGTGTTGACCAGGCTCTTGGCGCGGTCGGAGAGCTCGACGTAGTCGAGAAGCTGGGCGGTGCGCTCGGCACGGTCGGCGGCGGACATACCGAACAACCGGCCATGGATGTCCATGTTCTCGGCCACCGAAAGGTCGCCATCGAGGTTGATGTGTTGCATCACCACGCCGCACTGGCGCTTCGCCGCGATCGGGTCGGCGGAAATATCCGCGCCGCCGAGCCACGCCCGCCCGCTCGAAAGCCGGGTGAGGCCGGTGAGAATCCGAATGGTGGTGGATTTGCCCGCGCCGTTCGGCCCGAGGTAGGCGAACAGCTCGCCCGCGCCGACCTCGAGGCTGACGCCGTCGAGCGCCTGGGTGCGACCGTAGGCCTTGCGCAGATCTTCGATGACGATCATCGGCGCGGTATCACCAGCGTTCGTCATGGATGCGTTCGCGGCGGAAGCGTTCCGACGGGGTCTTGTCCTCGTCGGGGTGGCCGATGGCGAGCAGGCAGAGCGGCTGGACGTGGTGCGGCAGATTGAGCAGGCGCGCCACCCCCTCGCACCACGACGAGCGCGGATAGAGGCCGCACCACGAGCCGCCGAGGCCCAACGCATGCGCGGCGAGGAGGATGTTCTCGGCGGCGGCGGCGCAATCCTGGACCCAGAAGCCCTCGTGCTTTTCCACCGTGACGTCGGCGCACACCAGGATCGCGAGCGGCGCGATCAGCATCTGGCGACAGTGCGGCTGGATATCGGGCAGTTGGTCGAGCACCGGGCGGTCGGTGATGGTGATGAAATGCCAGGGCTGCTGGTTTCCCGCCGAGGGCGCGGCCATCGCCGCGCGCAGCATCGTCTCGACTTCCGCCTCGGTCACCGCCTCGGCGGTGAAGCGGCGGATGGTGCGGCGGGTGAGCAGATTTTCGAGGGCGTCCATGGCGATCTCCTCGGTGTGTACGAATTCCTTCGTACAATCTAACGACTGCCGCCGCCAACTCCAAGTCGCGATCCCCGATTAGAGCGTATCGTCGGCCCGCGCCGCCCGCGCCTCGGGCAAGGTCGCGCCGCCGCCCAAGGCACGGTAGAGGTTCACCTGGGCATTCAGGCGGTCGAGGGTATTGGCGAGCAGGGATTGCTCGGCGGTGCGGCGCTTTTCCTGCGCGTCGAGCCAGGATTGCAGGTCCACCGCACCGGCGCGGTAGCGGACTTCGTACAGCCGCTCGACCTCGCGCGCGGTGTCGAGGGCGCGTTGCAGGCGGTCGTGGCGCAGCGCCAGTTGCCGCCGCGCCGAGAGCGCGTTTTCGACGTCGGCGAGCGCGGTGTAGAGGGTCTGGCGGAAGTCGGCGATTCCGGCGCGGTATTCGGAATCCGAGATCGCGACGTTGCGCTTCATCTCGTGCCAATTGAGGAACGGCAGCGCCACGCCCGCGCCGAGCCCGACGAACGGGTTCTTCAGCACGTCGGTGAGGGCGGAGCCGGTGAGGCTGAACGACGGCAGGTACGAGGCCTGGGTCGCGTCGACGGTGGCGAGGCTCGCCTTCAGCCTTGCCTCCGCCGCGCGCAGATCGGCGCGGCGCTCCAGCACCTGGACGGGCAGGCCCGCGTCCACCGGCGGCGGATCGCCGCTCGGCAGGGTTTGGCGGTCGACGTCGGCGGGCTGCGGC
>LUYR01000342.1 GCA_001603335.1 Rhodospirillales bacterium Alpha_05
CAAGCCGCCGCGGCTTGCGCCCCGGCAAACGGCGCGGGCGGGAAGAACGCGGTTTCGTTCTCGACGTCGACGGTGACCGGCGCGACCTTCCGTACCGCATATGCGCGCAGCGCGGCGCGGCGTTCCTCGAGGCGGTCCGGGTTGGCCTGGGCGATCAGCGCCGCGACGCCACCGTTATAGGCGTCGCCCGCACCCTTGATCCGAAGCGCGGTGAGCACGCTCGCGGTGCGGAGCTGAAGCATGTTGTCGCCCTCGCGCAGCAGCGCGCCGTCGGCGCGGGTGAAGGCCGGGCGAACCTCGGCGCCGAGCGCGACCGGCGAACCCAGGGTCTGGAGGTCGCGGGCGAAGGCGCGGGAAACCGGCTGGCCGAAGCGGGCGATGTTCTCCGCCGGAGTGAGAATCTGTTCCCAGCGCAGCACGCCCGAGGCCGCATGGAGCGCGTAAAGGCCGCGCGGCATGCCGGGCGCATAGCCGCCACCGGGCAGCGCCTCTGGCATGAACGCGTAAACCTGCACAGATTTATCCTTGGGCTGACGCGTAAGGCAGACGCCGCCGCCCATCCATCCGGCGCGGGAGGGCAGGGTCACGGTCAAGGTCGAGGCCATCGCCACCGCGGCGTCGGCGGCGGTGCCGCCCGCGCTCAAGGTGTCCTCGCCGATCAGCGCGGCCCGGGGTTCCTCGGCGGAGACGAACCCGGCGAACCCGGACACGTAGCCGACCACGCCCTGGGCGGGTTTTTCCGGGCTGCAGGCGGCGAGGCCGAGAACCGAGGCCGCGATCGCGGTCCAGGTAACCGCCGTTTGACCACCTCGCCGCAGGAGGTTAGCCTTTGCCGCGCGGGGATTGCCGTGGACACGAGTTTCGGGGTTCGATGTGCGCATGAGACTTCCGGGTTTGGTGATGGCGTTCGCGGCTTGGACCGGCGCGCTCCTGTGCGCTGCCGAACCGGCTCGCGCGGCGAATCAGATTTCGCTGATCCGCGACGCGGAAATCGAAAATACCATCCATGAGTTCGCCGCGCCACTGCTGCAAGCGGCCGATCTCGATCCCAAGGAATTGAAGATCCACCTGATCAAGGATCCGACCCTCAACGCCTTCGTCAGCCACGGGATGAACCTGTTCCTCCACACCGGGCTGCTGATGAAGGCCGAGGACCCGTCCGAAGTGATCGGGGTGATGGCGCACGAATTCGGCCATATCACCGGCGGCCACATCATCCTGCGCGAACAGCAGATCGAGGCGACGCAGAAGAACATCTGGCTCGCCTACGCGATGGGCGCGGCGGCGGCCCTCGCCACCGGGCGCGGCGACGCCTTCGCCGGGGTCGCGCTCGGCGTGCAGAGCGGCATGGTCGAAAACCTCATGGCGTTCTCCCGCTCCGAGGAAAGCCAGGCCGACCAGGCCGGCCTCGAATACCTCGACGATACCGGCATCTCGGCGGCGGGCCTGCTGAAGTTCATGCGGATTCTCGAAGGCCAGGAGCTCCTGATCACGGCGCGGCAGGATCCCTACCTCCGCACCCACCCACTTACCCGCGACCGCGTCGCGTTCATCGAGAACCACGTCAAGACCTCGCCGATTCCGCCCGGCGCGCTGCCGAAGAACTGGAGCGTCGAGTACCAGCGGGTGCGCGCCAAGCTCTTCGGCTTCATCGAATCCCCCGCGCGCACGTTGCAGCGCTACCCCGAGACCGACACCAGCATCCCGGGGCGCTATGGCCGCGCCATCGCGCTCTATCGCCAGGCCGACACCGACAAGGCGCTGGCGATGATCGACGCGCTGATCCGCGACGTGCCCAACGACCCCTACTTCCTCGAACTCAAGGGCCAGGTGCTCTACGAATCCGGCGACGCCGAGATGGCGATCCCCCCCTATCGCCAGTCGGTCGCGCTGCTCCCCCATTCGGCGCCGTTGCAGCTCGGCCTCGCCCGCGCCTTGATCGCGCATGGTGCGCCCGCCGAGTTGAAGGAGGCCGAGGCCGCCCTCGAACAGGCCTTGCGCGACGAGCCGGACGGTGCCTCATATTGGAAGCAGCTCGCGATCGCGCGCGGCCGCAACGGCGAGGAAGCCACCGCCGCCTACGCCATGGCGGAATACGCGCTGCGCACCGGCCGCAATTCGGAGGCGAAGTTCCACGCCGGCAAGGCGGCGCAGACCCTGCCCGCCGGGTCGCCCCTCAAGCTGCGCGCCGAAGACATCAAGGCCGAAGCCGAACGCCTGCTCGAAGTGCAGGAAAAGAAAGACCGCAACCGTTAATCCAGGACCCGACATGAACCGCTTGTTGAACCGCGCCGTGATCCTCGCCTGCCTCTGCCTGCCGGGGCTCCCGGCGGTCGCCGAGGAGCCGCCGCTCACCGAAGCCCAGGCCAAGGCGATGCGCGCCCTGGTCCGGCAGACCCTGATCGAGAACCCGGAAATCCTCGCCGAGGCGATGCAGGCGCTCCAGGCCAAGCGCACCGAAGACGCCCGCCTCGCGCAGGCGGCGGCGATCCAGGAGCACACCGCCGATCTCGTCCACGCCGACGACCCGTTCCTCGGGCCGAAGGCGGCCAAGGTTTCGGTGGTCGAGTTCTTCGACTACAACTGCGGCTACTGCCGCGCCGCCTTCCCCGATCTCCAGGCGACGCTGAAGGCGCATCCCGACACCCGCATCGTGATCAAGGACCTGCCGGTGCTCGGGCCGGACAGCGTCGCGGTGTCGCGCCTCGCCCTCGCCGCGCGCGCCCAGGGCAAGTACACCGAGTACCACGTCGCGCTGATGAGCACCCGCGCCCGCCTCGACGAGGCGACCGCCCTCGCCATCGCGAAGGACCTGAAGCTCGACGTGGCGAAGCTGAAAGCCGACGCGGCGGGCAAGGCGGTGGACGAGACCCTCGACCGTAATCACGCCCTCGCCGAAGACCTCGGGATCAACGGCACGCCGAGCTTCGTCGTCGGCAAGACCCTGTTCCCCGGCAAGGTCGGGCCCGAGGTCCTCTCCCAGGCGATCGCCGAGGTCAAGGCCGCGAAGAACTGAACCCGCTCCCCGACCGGGGCGACGGCCGCAAGCCGCGCTCCGGTCGGTCGGAGAATGCCGCCCCGGCATCGATCCAGGCCGCCTGCGGCATTGAATTCCCACGCCCTGCCGGACTACCTTGGCGCAACGCGGCGACGCCCCTGCGCCGCGCCACCCCGATGTTCCCCGAGGGGACCAGGCGTTCGCTCCGATGTTGTCCGAAAATCTCCACCTGATTCTGCTCTCCGCGCCGCTGTTCCTGCTGGTCTTCCTCGGCTTCGCCGTCGCCCGGCTGCGCAAGTGGCCGCCCTCCGCCTCCACCTTCATGGCCGAGTTCGTCTTCTACGTGCCGTTGCCCGCGCTGCTGTTCAGCACGATGTCGCGGTTCTCGTCTCTGCCGCCGGTCGATCTCCGCCTGCTCGTCGCATTCTTCGGCAGCTGCCTCATCGTCTTCGTCATCGGGCGCGTCATCGGCTGGAAGCTGTTCGGCCTCGACGGCGTGTCGCAGTCGGTGTTCGGCGTCGGCTGCATCTTCTCCAACAACGTCTTCCTCGGCATCCCCCTCGCCCAGGCCGCGCTCGGCGAAGCCTCGTTGCCCGCGGTGTCGCTGGTGGTGGCGTTCAACGCGCTGCTGCTCTGGACCCTGGTGACGCTCTCGGTGGAGTGGTCGCTCAACGGCAGCCTCTCGGCGAAGGGCTTCGCCAAGATGGCGCGGGGCGTGCTCGCCAACCCGATCGTGATCGCGATCGCGGCCGGTCTCGCGTTCGACGCCTCCGGCCTCGCGATGCCCGAGGTGTTCGCCGCGCCGATCCGGATGCTGGCGCAGTCCGCCTCGCCGATGGCGCTGGTGGTGCTGGGCATGGGGTTGGCGCGATTCGGGCTGACCTCCGGCTGGCGCGAAGGCGCGGTGGTGACCTTCCTCAAGCTCGCGGTCCAGCCGCTGGTGGTGTGGGGGCTGGCGCGCCTGCTCGGCCTGCCGCCGATCGAAACCCAGGCGGTGGTGATGCTGGCGTCGATCTCGGTGGGCTTCAACGTGTTCCTGATGGCCAATCAGTTCGGCAAAATGCAGAGCGCGACCGCGTCGAGCATCGTGCTCTCCACCCTGTTCGCGGCGGTCACCACGCCGCTCGCGATCGCCCTCTCCCACTGAGCGCGCAGCAAAAAGGCCCCGGGGGTCGCCCGGGGCCTTTTTGCGGCGGCGCAAGCGATCAGCGCTTCAGCGTCGCGGTCAGTTCCATCATCTCGTCGACGGTGCGGAAGTTGGTGGAGGCCATCGAGTAGGCCTTCTGCACGATCATCATCTTGGTGAACTCGTCCGCCATGTCGACGTTCGACGATTCCAGGCTGCCGACTTGGATCGTGGTCTCGTTGTCCTCGTTTTCGAGGTCCCTCACCGTCATCTTGCCCGCCTCGTCGGTGGCGCGGAAGAGGTTGCCCGACACCGCCTCGAGGCTGTTGGGCGCGACGAAGTTGGCCATGCCGAGCTTGTAGAGCGGGCGATTGCGGCCGTTGGTGTAGCTGCCCCAGAGCACCCCGTTCTCGTCGAAGCTCTCGTCGTAGAGACGCCCCGCCTCGTTGCCGTTCTGGGTGGTGCGGCGCACCTGCGTGGTGTCGGCGTACTGCTGCATTTCGGTAAGGTCGATGTTCACCGTGCTCTGCGTGCCGTCGTTCCAGGTGATGCCGACCGCAACCGTCGAAGGCGTCTGGATCTGGCCGTTGCCGTTGAACACCACCGGCGTGCCGCCCGCGATCGGCGTGTCGACGGTGCCGCCGCTGACGCTGAGATCGAGGTTCCAGTTGTTCGCGCCGGTCTTGGTCCAAGTGTAGTTGACCGACTGCGCGGTCCAGGACTGATCGTAGACGGTGCCTTGCAGGTTGGTGCTGCCGCCGATGGCGGTGCGCGCGTCGATGTTGCCCGCCAGCAGCGCCTCGGTGGTCGCGGTGCCGTCGATTTCGTCGAGGGAATAGGAGCGCACCGGCACCATGCCCGCACCGGTGGCCGAGGTGGTGAAGGTGCCGTCATCGTTGGCCTTCCAGCCGAGCAGATATTGCCCGGCGCCCGCCTGGTAGAACGACTGCTGGGTACCGTCGCCCATGTCGACGTAGCGTTGGCTGAGCGAGCCGTCGCGGGTGAACATCGTCTCGGTGTTGCCGGTCTTGCCGTCGAACGACGGCGTGACCATGAAGAAGCCGTTGCCGTTGATCGCGAGGTCGTCGGCGCGCCCGGTGGCGAGAATGAACCCCTGCCCCATCACCTCGCGCCGGTCCACCGGCTTCACCGCCATGCGTTCGGAGGCCACGGCGGTGCCGCGCTGCGCATAGAGCAGCGTCTGGAACAGCGTGTCTTCGCGCTTGTACGCCGTCGTGTTGACGTTGGCGATATTGTTGGAGACGGTCTGCATCCCCTGGCTTTGCGACAGCATCGCCAGCGAACTGGTGTTCAGTGCACCGATCAGACTCATGGTACGGCCCTCGAAAGAGAAAATTCCGAGAGCGTCTTTGCAACCCGCAGGCCAAACTTAGGTATTTGATTTTACGTGGAATTTATCGCCGCAGTGCGGCAGGGCGGCAGTTTCTGCCGGATCGCGATGCGCCCGGACGGCAGGTTCTGCCGCCCGGGCCGCGATGTCTGCTTCAGATGCAGTACTGCTTCAGCGGCTCGAAGCCGTTGAAGTTCACGCTCGCATACGACGCGGTGTAGGCGCCGGTCGCATGGAACTCGATCTTGTCGCCGGCCTGGAGGCCGACCGGAAGGCAGTAGCCCGCCTTGTCGTAGAGGATGTCGACGCTATCGCAGGTCGGACCGGCAAGGATCACCGGCGCGGTCTCTTCGCCGTCGCGGGTGGTGGTGACGCGATATTTGATCGCCTCGTCCATGGTCTCGGCCAATCCGTTGAAGCGGCCGACGTCGAGGAACACCCAGCGGCGCTCGTCGTCGTAGGACTTCTTCGACACCAGCACGACTTCCGCCTGAAGGATGCCGGAGTCGCCCACCAGGGAGCGGCCGGGCTCGATCATCAGGGCCGGAATGCGGTTGCCGAAGTGGTTGGTCACCGCGTGCATCACCGCGTTGGCGTAGGCCGGCAGGCCTTCGACTTCGTCGATGTAGTGCGCCGGGAAGCCGCCGCCGAGGTTGACCGCCTTCAGCTCGATGCCACGCTCCTGCAACGAGGTGAACAGCATCGCGACGCGCGACATGGCGACGTCCCACTGGTCGAGGGCGGTCTGCTGCGAGCCGACGTGGAACGACACGCCGTAGGGCTCGAGTCCAAGGTCGCGGGCCTCGGTGAGGAGGTCGACGGCCATGTCGACCGCGCAGCCGAACTTACGGCTCAGCGGCCACTGCGCACCGGTGTTCTCGACGAGGATACGGCAGTAGACACGGCTGCCGGGCGCCGAGCGGGCGATTTTGTGGAGCTCCTCCTGCGAGTCGAGTGCATAGAGGCGAACACCCCTCCCGAAGGCAGCCTGGATATCGGCTTCCTTCTTGATGGTATTGCCGAACGAAACGTTCAGCGGGTTCGCCCCGTTCGACAGGCAGAGGTCGATTTCGGGCAGGCTCGCGGTGTCGAAGGACGAGCCTTCGGCGGCCAGCATCCGCACCACTTCCGGGGCGGGATTGGCCTTGACCGCATAAAACACCTGCGCAAGCGGCAGATGTTCACGCAGGTTACGATAATTCTGACGAATGATTTCCGTGTCGACCACCAGGCAAGGGGTGGGCGGGCGGTGATGCTCCAGGAATTCCCGAATACGTTCGGACATGTTGTCAGTCCCCCGTTCGAAGGACCAGGCCGGATCACACGATCACATAGGCGCAGGTCATCGGATTAATTGGTCCAACGACATGTTCCTCAAGTGTTTCCACTCGAAAAACACCCCGTAACTTCAACCAGCAATCGTCCGGAGAGGAGACAGAACTTGACCCCGTGGCACACCGACCCTCGGTTCCACTTGCATCACCCGATGGGCGAACCATCCTGCGGGGGAAGCAATTTGCCTTGACGTACAATACGCAATACGGCGGTCAAAATTCAGTTCCACCCCGAGCTTTCGCTCGGTCACGTGTCGTGCGTCGTTGCGTAGCCACCAAGGGTCAGAGGCACGTGCGCAAGGACGGTCTATATAGGTCCAAACACACCCCCCGTAAAGAAAAAATCTCAATAAAAAATGCGACCCGCCAATGAGCGGATCGCATAGCTTTTAACGTTGTCTTTTCAATGACTTCAGATGAGCCCGGCGAGCGGCGAGGACGGGTCGGCGTAGAGCTTTTTCGGCATCCGCCCCGCGCGGTAGGCGAGACGTCCGCCCTCGACCGCGAGCCGCATCGCGCGCGCCATTTTCACCGGGTCCTTCGCGGCCGCGATCGCGGTGTTCATCAACACGCCGTCGCAGCCCAATTCCATCGCCACAGCGGCGTCGGAGGCGGTGCCGACGCCCGCGTCGACGAGCACCGGCACGCGGGCCTCTTCGATGATCAGGCGGATGTTCACCGGGTTCTGGATCCCGAGACCCGAGCCGATCGGCGCGGCGAGCGGCATGATCGCGCAGCAGCCCATTTCCTCGAGGTGCTTGGCCATGATCGGGTCGTCGCTGCAATAGACCATCACGTCGAAGCCGTCCTTGATCAGGGCTTCGGCGGCGCGCACGGTTTCCATCATGTTGGGGTAGAGGGTCTTCTGGTCGCCCAGCACCTCGAGCTTGACCAGATTCCAGCCGCCCGCCTCGCGCGCGAGGCGAAGGGTGCGCACCGCGTCCTCGGCGGCGAAGCACCCGGCGGTGTTGGGCAGGTAGGTGTATTTCTTCGGATCGACGAAATCCATCAGCATCGGCTGCTTCGGATCGCTGATGTTCACCCGCCG
>LUYR01000343.1 GCA_001603335.1 Rhodospirillales bacterium Alpha_05
CGATGGTTTCCTTTTCGGTGATCCAGAGCGGACGGATGCCGTCTTCGCTCAAGGCTTCCTCGACCACCGCGACGCTCGGCGCGCTGCCGCCGTTGCCGCCGAGCGGCGCGCCGCCCTTCATCAGGGTTTCGGGCAGCATCCGCACCTCGACCAGGGGCGCGTCGTTGAGCACCACGACGTTGCGCAGCACGTTCTGCAACTGGCGGACGTTGCCGGGCCAATGGAAGCCCAAGAGTCGCGCCTCGGCGTCGGCGGTGAAACCGGTAAATTGCTTGCCCTCTTCCTTCGCCAGGCGGCTGAGGATTTCCCGCGCGATTTCGATCACGTCGGCGTCGCGGGCGCGCAGCGGCGGCAGGGAGATCGGGATCACGTGCAGGCGGTAGTAGAGATCCTCGCGGAAGCGCCCGGCCTCCACCTCGACCCAGGGATCGCGGTTGGTGGCGCAGATGAAGCGCACGTCGACCTTCTCGGTGCGGTCGCCGCCGACCTTCTGCACCATGCCGGTCTGGACGAAGCGCAAGAGCTTGGTCTGGAGGTCGAGATCCATTTCGCAGATCTCGTCGAGGAACAGGGTGCCGCCGTCGGCGCGCCTGGCCGCGCCTTCGCGATCGGTGGCGGCGCCGGTGAACGCGCCTTTGACGTGGCCGAAGATTTCGCTTTCCATCAAATCGCGCGGGATCGCGGCGCAGTTGATCGCGACGAATTCCTTGTCGCGGCGCGGGCTGCAGCGGTGCACCGCCTCGGCGCAGAGCTCCTTGCCGGTGCCGGACTCGCCGGTGATGAACACCGTGGCGCGCGACGGCCCGACCGAGTCGATGGTGCGGTAGACCGCCTGCATCGGCAGCGACGACCCGATCATGCCGTAGTAGCCGCTGCGGCCGTAGTCGTCCTTCAGGCTTTCAACGATGCGTTGCAACGAGGCGTGCTGCGCGACGTTCCGCACCGTCACCACGAGGCGGTCCTTGGAGAACGGCTTGACCAGGAAATCCCGCGCGCCGCCCTGCATCGCCTCGACCGCGACGTTGATCGTGCCGTGGGCGGTGATCACGATGCAGGCGCAGGGGAGCTGCTCCGCCTGGATCGCCTTGAGGATTTCCAGACCGCTGATATCGGGCAAATGGATATCGAGAAGAACCACTTCGGGGAGGTCGGCGTGGATCGCGGCGAGCGCCGCGCGGCCGGTCTCGGCGAAGCTGATTTCATAGCCGCAGCCGTCGAGAAAGGCCGCGTAGAGCTCGGCCATGGACGGCGTGTCTTCGACGATCAGGATCCTAGGAAGAGTCGCATCGGGCATTCACGTCCCCACCACTTTCGCGTGCCGATGTTCACGCTAAAGCATAAATCCGAAGGAGGGAAGCGGCGGGAACAGATTTCCCGCCGGACCGGATCAGAGGGACGCGGAGAAGCCGCCGTCGGAGCCTTCGGTGGGGAATTTGTGGTCGAGCGCATAGCCCGCCGCGCGCACGGTGCGGATCACGTCGGTGCCGTCGTCCTCGTTCAACGCCTTGCGCAGGCGGCGGATATGGACGTCGACGGTGCGCGGCTCGACGTAGATGTCGGGCCCCCAGACCGCGTTCAGCAGTTCCTCGCGCGAGAACACCGAGCCCGGGTTCTGCATCAGGAACTGTAGCAGGCGGAACTCGGTCGGGCCGAGGTGGATGTAGCGGCCGCCTCGGGTGACGCGGTGGGCGTTCAGATCCATCTGGATGTCGTCGAACTCGAGGGTGCCCTTGCTCGGCACCGCGGCGGAGCGGCGCAGCAGCGCGCGCACCCGGGCGAGCAGCTCGGGCATCGAGAACGGCTTGGTGATGTAGTCGTCGGCGCCGGTGTTGAGGCCGCGCACCTTGTCGCCTTCCTCGCCGCGCGCGGTGAGCATGATGATCGGCACTTCGCGGTGCCGCGGCTTGCGGCGCAACTGGCGGCAGACCTCGATGCCCGACATCATCGGCAACATCCAGTCGAGCAGCACCAGGTCGGGGGCGTTCTCGGCGGCGACGGTGAGGGCTTCCTCGCCGTCGGTGGCCTCGCACACCCGGTATCCTTCCTTTTCGAGATTGTAGCGCAGCACCGTCACCAGCGCGGCTTCGTCCTCGACCACCATGATCATCGGTTTCATCGTACCAACTCTCCCGTCAACCGAAGCGGCCGGTGATATAGCCCTGGGTCAGCTTGTGCCTAGGGTTGGTGAAGATCTGCTCGGTGTCGCCGACCTCGATCAGCTCGCCGAGATGGAAGAACGCGGTGCGCTGCGAAACCCGCGCCGCCTGTTGCATCGAGTGGGTGACGATGACGATGGTGTAGTTCTCGCGCAGTTCGTCGATCAGCTCCTCGATCTTCGCGGTCGCGATCGGATCCAGCGCCGAACACGGCTCGTCCATCAGGATCACTTCCGGATTGATGGCGATCGCGCGGGCGATGCAGAGGCGCTGCTGCTGGCCGCCCGAGAGGCCGGTGCCGGGGGAGTCCATGCGATCCTTGACCTCGGCGAGCAGGCCAGCCTTTTCGAGGCTGGTGACCACCATCTCGTCGAGCTCGTCCTTGTTCGCCGCGAGGCCGTGGATGCGCGGACCGTAGGCGATGTTGTCGTAGATCGACTTCGGGAACGGATTGGGCTTCTGGAACACCATGCCGACGCGGGCGCGGAGCTGCACCACGTCGATCTTCGGGTCGTAGATGTCCTCGCCGTCCATCATCACCGTGCCGGAGACGCGGCAGCCGTCGATGGTGTCGTTCATCCGGTTGAGGCAGCGGAGGAAGGTGGACTTGCCGCAGCCGGACGGGCCGATGAACGAGGTCACCTCGCCCGCGCGGATATCGAGGGTCACGTCTTTGAGCGCATGCTTGTCGCCGTAGTGGACGTTGGTGCCCTGCGCCTGAATCTTCGCGCCCATGGCGGCCGCGCTCCCTTCGGTTTCGGTCGGGGTGTGCATCGCATCGCGCACGTGAGAGTTCTCCATGTTTACCACCGCCTTTCAAATCGGCTGCGAAGGATCACGGCCGCGGCGTTCATGACGATGAGGAAGGCGAGCAGCACCATGATCGCGGCGGAGGTCCGCTCGACGAAGGCGCGCTCGGCACTGTCCGCCCAAATGTAGATCTGCACCGGCAGCGCGGTGGCCGGATCGGTGAAGCCGTGCGGAATGTCGACGATGAAGGCGACCATGCCGATCATCAACAACGGCGCGGTCTCGCCCAGCGCGCGGCCCATGCCGATGATCGTGCCGGTGAGGATGCCGGGCATCGCGAGCGGCAGCACGTCGTTGGTCACCATCTGCATTTTCGAAGCGCCGAGCCCCAGCGCCGCCTCGCGGATCGAGGGCGGCACGGATTTCAGCGACACCCGCGCGGCGATGATGATCGTCGGCAGGGTCATCAGGGTGAGCACCAGGCCACCGACCAGCGGCGCCGAGCGCGGCAGGCCGAAGAACTGGAGGAACACCGCGAGACCGAGGAGGCCGAAGACGATCGACGGGATCGCGGCGAGGTTGTTGATGTTGACCTCGATGATGTCGGTCCAGCGGTTCTTCGGCGCGAACTCCTCGAGGTAAACCGCCGTCGCGACGCCGAGCGGGAAGGACAGCAGCAGCGTCACCAGCATGGTGAGGAACGAGCCCGCCACCGCGCCCCAAATCCCCGCAAGCTCGGGCTCGCGGCTGTCGCCCTGGGTGAAGAAGCGCCAGTTGAAGCGGGTCTCGAGGCGGCCATCCTTTTGGAGCGCGTCGACCCAGGCGATCTCCTTGTCGCTGACGCGGCGGGTGTTCTCCGGCTCGTTGCGGTCGATCCGGCCCTTCACCAGCATGTCGACGTCGTCGGCGGCGGGCACCCAGATCTCGCCCTTCTTGCCGATCAAGTCCGGCGAGTCGATCACCGCGTCGCGGATCTCGAAGGTCGCGCCCGACGACACCAGGCCGTTGAGCAGGCGGCGGTCGGTGCGGCCTTCCACCTCGGGGAACAGCGACTGGATGCCGTCGCGGTAGAGCTTGCCGTAGTTGGCGCGGCGCATCTCGGCGGCGTCGCGCACGCCTTCGGGGTCGATCACCGCGACGTCGTAGGAGATCGGCAGGCGGATTTCGGTCTGGACGAAGGCGGTGTAGCCCTTGCCGATGATGCTGGCGAACAACAGCGCCATGAACACCAGTGCCGAGACGATCGCCACCAAGCCGAAGATCCGGAAGCGGCGTTCGGCGCGATAGCGCTTGCCGATGCCCGCCGCGACCAGTTCGCGGGTGCGCGCGCCGCCCTGCCCCGACTTCACTGTCAACTCACTCATATTGTTCCCTATACTTCCGGACCACGTGGAGCGCGAAGACGTTGAGCGCGAGGGTGACGCAGAACAGCACCAGTCCGAGGGCGAACGCGGCCAAGGTCTTGGCGCTGTCGAACTCCTGGTCGCCGGTCAGCAGGGTGACGATCTGCACCGTCACCGTGGTCACCGCATCCAATGGGTTGAAGGTAAGATTGGCGGCGAGGCCCGCGGCCATCACCACGATCATGGTTTCGCCGATCGCGCGCGACACCGCCAGCAGCACGCCGCCGACGATGCCCGGCAAGGCCGCGGGCACGATCACGTTACGGATCGTCTCCGACTTGGTCGCGCCCAGGGCATAGGCGCCGTCGCGCATCGCCTGCGGCACCGCGTTGATCACGTCGTCGGAGATCGAGGAGACGAAGGGGATGATCATCACCCCCATCACCAGTCCGGCGGCGAGCGCGCTTTCCGACGCGACCGAAAGCCCCATGCCCTCGCCGAAGCGGCGGATGAACGGCGCGACGGTGAGCGCGGCGAAGAAGCCGTAAACCACCGTCGGGATGCCCGCGAGGATTTCCAGCATCGGCTTGGCGATCGCGCGGAACTTGCGGTGCGCGTATTCCGACATGTAGATCGCCGACATCAGCCCCACCGGCACCGCGACGCACATCGCGATCAGGCTGATCAGGAGCGTGCCGGTGAACAGCGGCACCGCGCCGAACGACCCCGAGCTGCCGACCTGATCGGCGCGCAGCGCGGTCTGCGGGCTCCAGTGCAGGCCGAAGAGGAATTCGAGCGGCGGCACCTTGGTGAAGAAGCGCAGCGATTCGAACAGCAGCGACAGGACGATGCCGACGGTGGTGAGGATCGCCACCATCGAGCTCGCGATCAGAAACACCGTGATCACTTTCTCGACCTGATTGCGGGCGCGCAGGGTGAGCGACACCCGGCGCAGCGCAAACGACGCCCCCGCGATCGCGAGGACGAGGCAGAGCAGCGCCAGGGCGGAGTTGCCGATCGCGTAGAGGCGGTGGAAGGTGTCGGCGGCGGCCTGGATCTCGGGGGCGGGCTGGGCGCGCACCACGTCGCCGATGGCGAGGTTGCGGATGTCGTTCCAGACCAGGTTGAGGCGCGCCTCGGGCAGCGCCTGGTAGGCGTCGGGCAAGCCGCCCATCACCAGCCCCTTGACCAGGAGCGGCTGGAACGCGACCCAAAGCGTCGCGATCAACAGCGCCGGAACGCCGCACCACATCGCGGCATAGAGGCCGTGGTACATCGGGCGGGAATGGAGCTGCGACTGTCGCCCCGGCGCGACCGCGCGCGCACGTGCGGTCCCGAAGCGATAGGAGATCACTGCGAGACCGGCCAGCACCAGCAGCAGAAAACTAAACGGCATCAATGGGCCTCGTCGCGTGTGGTCAAAACCGGACTGGCCGGGATTATATCGGCGCGAAACGCATCGCGCTTGCGGAAAACGCCGCCGCCCGAGGCCGGGCGGCGGCAACCGATGGTCATGCGAACCTTACTTCACGTTGGTCGGCAGGGTCTTGCCGGCGTCCTTGGCGGCCTTGAGCTTGTCCGCGGTGAGCGGGATCAGGCCGATCTGCGGCAGGTAGCCGTCGGCACCGATCGCGGCTTCCGAGGTGAACTCGGCGACGTATTCCTTGATCCCCGGGATCACGCCGACGTGCTCGCCCTTGACGTAGAAGAACAGCGGACGCGAGACCGGATACTTGCCCGACGAGATGTTCTCGAAGGTCGGCGCGACGCCGTCGATGTGCGCGCCCTTGATCTTGTCGGCGTTCTGATCGAGGAACGAGTAGCCGAAGATGCCGAGCGCCTTGGTGTTCTCGACCAGCTTGTTGACGATCAGGGTGTCGTTTTCGCCGGCTTCGATGTAGGCGCCGTCTTCACGGATGCCCTGGCAGGCGGCCTTGAACGCCTTCGGGTCGGACTTCGAGAGCGCCTTCAGCGACGGGAACTCTTCGCAGCCGGCATCCATCACCAGCTCGGTGAAGGCGTCGCGGGTACCCGAGGTCGGCGGCGGGCCGAGGACTTCGATCTCGTTGGCCGGGAGCGACGGATTCACGTCCTTCCAGGTCTTGTAGGGGTTCGCGACCAGCTTGTCGCCGCCCTTCGGATCGGGAACCGACTTGGCGAGGGCGAGGAAGAGATCCTTGCGCGACAGGTTGAAGGTCGGGCCGTTCTTCGCATCGGCGACGACAATGCCGTCAAAGCCGATGGTGATCTCGGTGATCTTGTTGACGCCGTTCTTGGCGCAGGTCTCGACTTCCGACTTCTTGATCGCGCGGGAAGCGTTGGTGATGTCGGGGTGGTCGACGCCGACACCGGCGCAGAACAGCTTGAAGCCGCCGCCGGAACCGGTGGACTCGATCACCGGGGTCTTGAACGACGTGGTCTTGCCATACTGCTCGACAACCTTGGACGCGAACGGAAACACCGTCGACGAACCGACGATGCGGATCTGGTCGCGGGCTTCGGCCGCACCGGCGAAAGCGACCGTCGCGAGGGCGGCGACGGCAAGAGTACGTTTCATCACAGCGAATGCCTCCGGCAGGGGGATTTTCATATTCAGCGAACCATCTGCGGACCGGCTAACGGGGGTGCCGACCGCAGGGTCAACCTACTCGGGGACGGCGACGCATTTGTGAACGGACGATTATGGTTTTGTGACAACGCCGACATGCATCCGCATTCCCACCCTTGGCGCGGCGCGGCAGGCACGCTACGTTGATCCTTGAGCCTCCGCGCGAAATCACGCGCCGAGCGTTGGACCCCGACATCCATGACCGCAGCCGCCGACCCGTTTTCGCTCGCCCAATGCCTGGGCTATGTTGCTTTCGTCCTCGGCGTGAGCGCGTTCCTGCAACGTCACGACCGTCGGCTGAAGCTGCTCAATTGCGCGCAGGGCGCGGTCTACGCGATTCACTTCCTGATGCTCGGCAGCCTCTCCCTGGCGGGCAGCGCCTTCGTCTGCGCGCTGCGCTCGGGCACCGCGGCGTTCGTGATGCGGCGTTGGCTGGTGCTGCCGTTCGTCGCGCTCAACATCGCGATCGGCTTCGCCGTGGCCGAATCTGCCACCGACTGGCTGCCGGTGCTCGGCTTCGTCATCGGCACGGTTTCGGTGTTCCTGTTCGAGGGGATCGCGCTCCGCGTCGGGATGTTCCTCTCCTCGGCGGTGGTGATGGTGGCGGCGTGGATCTCGGGCTCGATCGGCGGCGTCGCCCTCGAGGCCTCGATCGCCGCGGCCAATCTCGTCACCATCCTCCGCATCCGGATGGCGACCCTCAAGGTTGCCGCATCATGAGCCAGATCGACCCCTTCGCGCCCGCGCAGCTGTTCGGCTACCTCGCCCTGGTGCTGGGCATCATCACCTATCAGCAGCGCAACGACCGCAACCTGAAGAAATTCAACGCCTGCCAGAGCATCGCCTACGGCATGCAGTTCCTGTTGCTCGAGAACATTCCGGCGGCCTGCGGCATGGCGATCAGCACCTTCCGCTCGATCTCGGCGCTCTACACCCGCTCGATCTGGCTCGCCTTCGCGATCATCGCCGCCAACATCGCGGTCGGCGCGCAATACGCCCACGGCTGGCTCGGCTGGCTGCCGATCGTCGGCGTCGGCGTCGGCACCCTCGCGATCTTCACCCTGGAAGGCATCCGCATGCGCCTCGCGCTGCTCTCGTGCACGGTGATGTGGCTGATCATCAACATCACCAGCGGCTCGATCGGCGGCACGATCCTCGAAAGCCTGGTGTTCTGCTCCGCCAGCCTCACCATCTTCCGCCTCTGGCGCGCCGGACGCATCGCCGCGACCGAAGCCGCCTGAAGCGCTTACACCGAATGTCACACTTCGTTACACGAAGTCACCCCGCGGGCATTCTCCGGTAACACCGCTGCGGTCTACTCCTCCGTGCCGCCGATTGGAGCGGTGCAACACACGGAGATCGACATGTTCAGCAAGCTTTCCCTCGCCGCCATCCCCGCCCTCGCCCTCGCGGTCGGCTTCGGCACGCCCGCCTTCGCCGCC
>LUYR01000344.1 GCA_001603335.1 Rhodospirillales bacterium Alpha_05
GCTTGCCGACGCGGCGGTGGCCGAGCCCGCCCAGCCGCGCCGCGAACCGCCCTCGCGCGCCCTCGGTCCGGCGTTCCGCGTGACCCACCACCGTTTCGACGACAGCGTGTTCATCGACGGCAACTACATCATCAAGGGCGTGGCGGGGCGGCTTATGGTGTTCCTGCTCAGGCTGCACGTGGCGGAGGGGCGCACCGAATTCAGCAATCGGGAAATTCGCCTCGCCGACGCGATGCGCCTGCCCGAGTTCAACGACAACCTCGAAACCCGGCTGTTGCTGCTCCAGCGCCGCCTCGACGAAAAGGACGCCCCGGTGCGCCTGATGCGGCCGGGGCGGGGACGGTTGCGGATCGAACTCACCGGCACGCCGCGAATCGCGAGCGTGTGAGGCGGCTCAGTAGAGGGCGCGGTAGAGTCCCTCGATTTCCCTGACGTTGGTTTCGCGCGGGTTGCCGCCGGTGCAGACGTCGGCAAACGCGGCGGCGGCAAGCTCGGGGATGTCTTCCTCCTTCACCCCGATGTCTTTCAACGACGGCGGGATGCCGACGTCGCGGCCGAGCGAACGCACCGCGTCGACGACGATTTTGCGCACCTGGGCGATGGGTTTGTCCTCGCAGCCCTTGATTCCCATGGCGCGGGCGATGTCGCGATACTTCTCGCCGGTGTAGTCGGCGTTGTAGGCCATGATCGCGGGCAGCAGGATCGCGTTGGCGACGCCGTGCGGCGTGTCGTAGAACGCGCCCAACGGGTGCGCCATGCCGTGCACCAGCCCGAGACCGACGTTGGAGAAGCCCATCCCGGCGACGTATTGGCCGAGCGCCATTTCCGCCGTGCCCTCGGCGTCGCCGGCGCAGGAGGCGCGCAGCGAGCGGGCGATGATCTCGATCGCCTTGATGTGCAGCGCGTCGGGGAGCTCCCACGCACCCTTGGTGATGTAGCCCTCGATCGCGTGGGTGAGGGCGTCCATGCCGGTGGCGGCCTTGAGGTCGCGCGGCATCGAGGCCATCAGCTCGGAATCGACGATCGCGACCACCGGGATGTCGTGCGGGTCGATGCAGACGAACTTGCGGCGCTTTTCCTCGTCGGTGATCACGTAGTTGATCGTCACCTCGGCGGCGGTTCCGGCGGTGGTGGCGACGGCGATGATCGGCACGCTTGGGCTTTTGGTCGGCGCGAAGCCTTCGAGGCTGCGGATGTCGGCGAACTCGGGGTTTTTGACGATGATGCCGATCGCCTTGGCGGTGTCCTGCGGCGAGCCGCCGCCGACCGCGACGATGTAGTCCGCCTTGCTCTGCTTGAACGCCGCGACGCCCTCGCGCACCACCGCCATCGTCGGGTTGGGCATCACCTGGTCGAAGATCTCATAAGGCAGGTCGGCGCCGTCGAGCACCGAGGTGACCTTGTCGACCACGCCCGCCTTCACCAGGATCTTGTCGGTGACGATCAGGGCCTTCTCGAACCCGCGCCGCGCGACTTCGACGGCGATCTGGGCCCGTGCCCCCGGCCCGACATACGATGTCTCGTTGAGAATCATTCGGTTTGCCATGATATGCATCCTTCGGAATCTTCGGCCTGTGGGGCAAATTTTAATCGAATTTCCCGCAAATGGTTCTGAGGAAAATCCGATCTTCAACCCCAGGGTTCGCGCCCCTCTCGATAACGCAAAAAAATTTGCGGTGCGCGTCACGCGGCGAAGGTCCTGCGCGTCAAAGGGGTAGATCAACCGAGAAAGGACTGTTTCCGATGACCACGCCTCTCGAAGTCGCCAAGCTCGCCCCGGTGCAGTATCAGGGGCTGTTCGCCGTCTCCCGCGCCTTGGGCGAGGGCGAAATCCCCGCCGCACTCAAGCACCTCGTCGACCTGCGGGTGTCGCAGCTCAACGGTTGCGCCTTCTGCATCAACCTCCACACCACCGAGGCGCTCAAAGGCGGCGAGCCGAAGTCGCGCACCGACGCGGTGGCGGATTGGCGCGCGTCGGGCGCGTTCACCGACGCCGAACGCGCCGCTCTCGCCTATGCCGAGGCGCTCACCCGTTGCGACGAGCCGGAGATCGCCGCCGCGTCGCGCGACCTTGCCGCCCACTTCACGCACAAGCAGGTGGCCGAACTCACCCTGGTGATCGGCGTGATCAACGCCTGGAACCGCGTCGGCATCGCCGCCCACGCCGTGGCGTTCGCCTGAAGCTGCTCAGGCGGCGCGGCTTGTCGTCGCGCCGCCGCCCTCCCATTCTCTGAGCCATGGCCGAAGACACCCGCCACCTCGACCCGTTCGCGGCCGCAGCGCCCCGCCTGCGGTCCCTCGCCTATCGCATGCTCGGCTCGTACAGCGACGCCGAGGACGTGGTGCAGGACGCCTGGCTGCGCTGGAGCGCCACCGACGCCGAAGGCATCCGCGTGCCGGAAGCCTTCCTCACCACCATGGTCAGCCGCATCGCCCTCGACCGCCTACGTGCCGCCCGCCGCGCGCGCGAGGCCTACTCCGGCGCGTGGCTGCCCGAGCCGGT
>LUYR01000345.1 GCA_001603335.1 Rhodospirillales bacterium Alpha_05
CGAACAAAACCAGCCTGTTAGGGGCTGGTTTTGTGGTTTCTGGTGGGCCCGGCAGGACTCGAACCTGCAACCAGACCGTTATGAGCGGCCGGCTCTAACCATTGAGCTACAGGCCCGGAGAGTCCGGGTGGAACCTCAGGATTCCATAAAGGAAAAACCGGAGCGCGGGAAGCGCTCCGGCATTTTCGGGCGGGATCAGGTATCGAGGAAGCTGCGCAGCTTGCGCGAGCGGCTCGGGTGCTTGAGCTTGCGCAAGGCCTTCGCCTCGATCTGGCGGATACGCTCGCGGGTGACCGAGAACTGCTGGCCGACTTCCTCAAGCGTGTGATCGGTGTTCATGCCGATGCCGAAGCGCATGCGCAGCACGCGCTCCTCGCGGGCGGTGAGGCTGGCGAGCACGCGGGTGCAGGTCTCGCGCAGGTTCGACTGGATCGCGGCGTCGAGCGGCTGCACCGCGTTCTTGTCCTCGATGAAGTCGCCCAGGTGGCTGTCTTCCTCGTCGCCGATCGGGGTTTCGAGAGAGATCGGCTCCTTGGCGATTTTCATCACCTTGCGGACCTTCTCGAGCGGCATCGAGAGCTTCTCGGCCAGCTCTTCCGGAGTCGGCTCGCGGCCGATTTCGTGGAGCATCTGGCGGCTGGTGCGGACCAACTTGTTGATCGTCTCGATCATGTGCACCGGAATGCGGATGGTGCGCGCCTGGTCGGCGATCGAGCGGGTGATCGCCTGACGGATCCACCACGTCGCATAGGTCGAGAACTTGTAGCCGCGGCGGTATTCGAACTTGTCCACCGCCTTCATCAGGCCGATGTTGCCTTCCTGAATCAGGTCGAGGAACTGCAAGCCGCGGTTGGTGTATTTCTTCGCGATCGAGATCACCAGACGGAGGTTGGCCTCGATCATTTCCTTCTTCGCGCGGGTGGCTTCGCGCTCGCCCTTCTGCACCGTGGCGACGACGCGGCGGAACTCGCCGATCGGCATCCCCGCGAGCGAGGCGACTTCGGAAATCCCGTCGCGGACCTTCTTCGCTTCCTCGCCGTGGCGCTCGACGAACGCCGCCCAGCCCTTGCCCGGACGCTGCGCGACCTGCTCGAGCCAATTGGGGTCGAGTTCGCAGCCGCGATAAGCCTCGATGAAGTCCTCGCGCTTGACCTTGACGTTCTCGGCGAGGCGCAGGAGCTTGCCCTCGAAGGTCATCAGACGGCGGGAATAGCCGTTCAGCTGGTCGACGAGCTCTTCGATGCGGCCGGTGTTGAGATGCACCGTCGACATCAGCAGAACCAGTTCAGCCTTCATCTTCTCGTAGCGGCGCTCGGTGGTCGGCGCGACCGGCTTGCCCGCCTGCAACGCCGAAAGGCGCTGCTCCTGGACGCGGCGCATCTTGGCATAGGTCGTCGCCACGCCCTCGAGGGTGGCGAGCACCAGCGGCATCAGCGCCTCTTCCATCGCGGCGAGGGAAATCGTCGCCTCGTCCTCGTGCTCCTCGCCGCCTTCTTCCTCGTCGGTCGACTCGGCGGCCGGCTCCTCCGGCTCCTCGACGTCGTCGACGATGTCCTCATCGTCCTCGTCGTCGTCCTCGTCGTCGTCATCCGACTTCGCGGCCTTCGGCGCGGGCGCGGGCTTGGGCGGCGCGACCGCCTCGATCTTC
>LUYR01000346.1 GCA_001603335.1 Rhodospirillales bacterium Alpha_05
CCGAGCCGACCTCGACATAGCCGAAGCCCTGGCCGAGCATCGCGTCGACGACTTCGGCATCCTTGTCGAAGCCCGCCGCGAGGCCGACCGGATTGGGGAAGTCGATGCCGAACACCCGGGTCGCCAGCACCGGCTCCGCCAGCCGCTTCGGGCGCGGCACGCAGCCCAAGCCGAGCGCGGTGATCGCGAACTTGTGCCCGCACTCGGGGTCGAAGCGCATCACCAGCGGCTTGATCAGCGGGTAAAGATCCATTCCTCGGCCTCCGTGGGTTGCGGGCTGCGCGCGAGGAACGCGAAGTCGCGATCGGGAACCGCGCGCCACGCGACGACGTTCGCACGGGGCAGGACGGCATACAGATGGGGGAACAACGCTCCGCCCCGGCTCGGCTCCCACTTAAGCGCGTCGCCGAGGGCATCGGCGTCGGCGGCGAGCAGCACCAGCGGCCCCGCCTCGGCGTAATGCTTGGCGGCGGTCTCGGCGACTTGGGCGGCGGCGGAGAAGTGGATGAAGCCGTCGCGGCGGTCGGCGTCGCTACCGGCGAAGCTCCCGGCGGACTGGAACGCGGTCCAATCGTCGGCGGAGCAGAGGCGGAAGATGTATCGGGTCATGGCGGCGACACTACCCGCTTTCCCGCCGCCTCTCAAGTCGCGAGGCCAAACCCTGCCTGTAATGATTCTGCAATGCAGAACGGGAATCCCAAAACGCAATTCCGCAAGCTGCAAACCCATGATTTTTCTGTGGGAAATAAGCAAAACCAACAAAACTAAGGGGTTATATCCGGACCCTGCGCGGTCCGGGATTTGGCACGTCGGTTGCGACACTCCAGCCAAGACGAAAAACAAGAAAAACATCCAGAAATGGGAGAGAGAGCATGGTCACGGTTCGTACCCCTTCCTTCGGTCGGTCAAACGCTTTCAACCTGTCCCTGGCCCTTGTCGAGGCTCTCGGACACTCCGGTTTGACCGTCGTAAGCCTGCAGCCCAGTCCGGCGATGCTGGAGGCAGGGGCGCTTGCCGGAAACATCCCCGCCGCGGACGCCTGCCGGGTTTATACGGCGATGGTGGGGCTGGACGGGTAAGGGCGCGGTGTCGCGCCCTGCCCAAGGCGTCCGAAAGCGTAGAGTGGCAACGCGTGAGAGTAGCGTAGAGTAGTTGAGTAACTTGTAGCGTAAAGTGGACACGTGCGTAGAGTACCTGAGAGCGTAGAGTGGTTTGACGCGTTGCCTGCGAGAGTAGTTGAGTACGTAGAGTAGTAGAGTAGTAGAGTAGTAGAGTCGCTTAAGTTTGGTACCCTGAGTAGCGTTTGGTAGTCACGTTTCTCCTCGTGGACCCGGGAGCCCAACAGGACCCGCCACCGTGCACACGGTGGCGGGTGTGTTTTGCGGGCGTGGACAGCGGCGGTTTGTGCGCGCTATCCTGCGGACATCCAAAGATGTGTACGATTCGCCGGTTAGCAGAGGAACTCCGCATGGACACGTTGACCTATTCGCGCGGCGCCTGGTTCCTGGGGAACCCGCCGCTCATCGGCCCCCATGCGCATTCGGTCTGGCTCGGGTCGGCTGTGTTCGACGGTGCGCGCGCGTTCAACGGCTGCGTGCCCGACCTCCTGCCGCACTGCGAGCGCGTCGTCCGCTCGGCGCGAATCATGGGCCTCGACCCGGTGCTGACCGGTCCCGAGATCGCCGAACTGGCGTGGGACGGCATCGGCCGATTCCCGCGCGGGTCGCATCTCTACATCTGCCCGCTGTTCTATGCCGACGGCGGCTTCATCATGCCCGACCCGGAAACCACGCAGTTCGCGCTCACCATCAGCATCTCGCCGCTGCCCGAGCCGACCGGCTTCACCGCGATGGTTTCGAGCTTCCGCCGCCCGGCGGAAGACCAGGCCCCGACCGGCGCGAAGGCCGCCTGCCTCTACCCCAACGTCGCGCGCGCCTACCGCGAGGCGCTGCAGGGCGGCTTCGACATCGGCATCAGCCTCGATCCCGACGGCAACGTCGCCGAGTTCTCGTTCACCAACCTGTTCTGCGCCAAGGGCGGAACGGTGTTCACCCCCGCCCCCAACGGCACCTTCCTGAACGGCCTCACCCGCCAGCGGGTGATCCAGCTGTTGCGCGACGACGGCTTCACCGTCGAGGAAACCACCCTCACCCCCACCGAGGTCAAATCCGCCGACGAAGTCTTCGCCACCGGCAACTACCAAAAGGTCGCCTGGTGCCGCAAAATCGAAGACGTGACCTTCAAGGAAGGCCCGATCTACACCCGCGCCCGCCAGCTCTACCTGGATTTCGCCAAGTCGGAGCGGTGCCGCTAGCGCCGACGATGCCGCCCGGTCGAATCCGGTCGGCGTCGCCGAGCTAGTCCGCGAGTTCGACCCGGTTGCGCCCGGCTTTCTTGGCGCGATAGAGCGCCGCGTCGGCTTTTGCCAGGAGCTGTTTGAGGGAGCCATCCTGGTCGGGACGCCAGACGGCAATCCCGATACTCACGGTGATGACCGTCTCCGGCGAACCGGCGTGGGGGATTTCCCGAGCCGCGACGGCCGCGCGCACCCGCTCGCCCAGGGCCGCCGCCACGTCCATATCCGCGTCGGCAGCGATGATCACGAACTCTTCGCCCCCGTAGCGAGCCGCCAGGTCTCCGGCGCGGCGCGCGTGTTGGTGAATCACCTGCGCCACCGCCCGCAGGGCTTCATCGCCAACCTGGTGGCCGTACGCGTCGTTGTATTGCTTGAACCAGTCCACATCCAACATCATCAGCGCTAGCGGCCGCCGATGATGGATCGCCCACGACCATTCGCCGGGCGCGCAGTGGTCGAAGTGCCGCCGATTGGCGATCCCGGTCACCGCGTCGGTGGAGGAGAGCGCCTCCAACTGGCGGTTTGCGGCCTCGAGAGCCTGGGTGCGGTCGGCAACCCGAGCTTCGAGCTCGACGGTATTTTGCCGCAGGCCTTCCGCCATGCCCTCCAGGCTCGACGTCAGGCTCGCGAGTTCGGAGATGAAGCTTTCCGGAGGCGGGGCCGCCTTCCAATTGCCGCGCCGGAGTTCCTTCGCCCACTGGCTCGTGGCATCGAGAGGACGGGCGAACCACTCGGCGGCGAACAGCGCCCCCACGATCCCGAGAATGCTGAACCCCACGGTCAGATAGGCGATGTTGCGAAACGCAGCGGCGGCGGGAGCGGAAAAGCGGCTGTCGGGCACGGCCAGCACGATGGTGAGCGCGGGGCCGTCCGGAAGTTGCAGCGTCTGCCAACGGACCAGATG
Organism: Rhodospirillales bacterium Alpha_05; assembly: GCA_001603335.1. Lineage (GTDB taxonomy): Bacteria > Pseudomonadota > Alphaproteobacteria > Rhodospirillales > Rhodospirillaceae > Oleispirillum. The sequence continues at coordinate 3,261 of LUYR01000346.1, forward strand.
GCGGGTCTCCTCGACGTCGATGAACTCGGTTCCCTGCTTGGACTCGCGCTTCCCGATCAATCGACCCGTGGAGCGAATGAGCGGATTGTCGCTCTCGTCAGCCGCGATCCGGAGCGTCTTGCTGTCTTCCAGATGATAGATCGGCTCGGCGCTGGAGCTCGCGAGCAACTTGCCGTCGGCTTCGGTGATGAACGCGGTGCCGTCCAGACCGGCGACCTGACCCGCCAGGAAACCGCTCAGCTGGGACAGGGCGACGTCGGCGGTGAGCACCCCGACGAACCGTTGGCGCGCGTCGTAAAGCGGGCTGGCCATGCCCATCCCCATGGCTCTGTAGGCCCCGAGCGCGTCGTCGATCGCGTAGCGGTAGGCCGGATACCATCTCAGACTCTCCGCCGCCATCGCCGCCTGATACCAGGGACGCTCGCGGGAATCGAAGTGTTGGTTGCCGACGACGAACATGCTCGTCGGGTTGTTGGCGTCGTTCACCCGGAACAGGCGCATCTGGCGCTTGCTCTCGCGGGTCGCCCGGAGGATGCGCAGGGTTTTGTCCGAGCCGAGAGGCGGGCGGCTCGCGGCATAATATTCGCCGTCGATCGTCCCCACGGAAAGAAACGTGAGCAGGGGTTGTTGGCGCACCTGGAGCAGGAAATTGCTCTGCATCTTCTCGGGATTGCCGATTTCGAGTTGGTCCAGGCGAAACTGCGCCGCGTTGTAGGCGACGACCCGGCGAGGAACATCGAAAAATGCCTCAGCATGGTCGCGGATTTGCAGGGCCAGTTCGTCCACTTGCTTGCGCGCGAGTTGCTCCGCGGCCTGAATCGAGGCGGTGAACGACAGCCAGCCGGAGATCCCCACCAAGGGGGGAATCGGAAGCAGCATCGCGATCAGCAGCAGATTGCGCAGCGGAATCTGGGTTCGCGTCGCGTCGGGATCGGGCGTCTGGTCCCACCCACGGGGGCGTCGTCCCGGCACGCAATGGCGATACAGGATCGCGGCCAGCAAAACCAGGCCGAGACCGAAGCCGATCAAGCGAATCACCCAGGCCCGGGACCGACTGGACGGGATTTCGCCTTTGGGCGCGGCGGCCAATTCCCATACGCCGTCGGGCAGAGTGATCCGAGCGCGGCCATGGGCGAGCTCGAAGATGGTGTCGGACCCGAAGATCACGCGTCCGACCTTGTCATTGTCCAACTCCCGGATCGACAGGGTGAATTGGTGCTGCGGGTCGAGCAGCTCGGTCGCCGTCAACAGGTCTTCCAGGTCGGTCGCCATGGAGACCATCCCCCAGAATTTCGGCGCATCGCCGTCCGGCGACGTGGTTAGGATCGGGGTGCGGATGATCAGTCCCGCCCGGTTGCTCTGGAGCAACTGAACCGGCGCATCGCTGATGGTTTTTCGCGTGGCGATCGCGCGTTTGATACCCTCCATGAACTCCGGGTAACGGCCGAAATCCATCGCCAGCAGGGTTTCGTTGCCGTGCTCCGGATACACGGCCACGACCTGCAACTGTTGCGATACCACGACGCTGCGAATGTGCGGCTGACCTTCGGCGGCCACACGGAGCCGATTCGCATCTTTCGCGAATGCCCGGGAGGCGGCGATGTCATGCGCCAGCGCCTCGGCACGACCGCCGATATCGTCGACCACACCTTGAAGACGGGAGGCCCGAACCGTGAGATTCGTGCCGATATCATCAAGGCGTTGCTGAGAGAGACTCTGGCGATCGTAGCGTTCAGCGGCGATCGTCCCGCCAAGGCAGGCCATCAACGCGACAAACACCAGGAAAAGCATACGCTTCAACGAATGGTCCGATGCAGGGTCAAAGAGGTGCGGTTACGCGTGAACGGAGCCCTAGCATAACGGGTATTTTTCATCTCTCGCAAACAGTCGGTGCTGTGAGCTGATTGCTTTCGCAGTTCGCCCCCGGCTCCCCCAGGGAACGATCGTCGGCGGTTTCCGGTTTTCCTCCGGAACGCCGGAGGATCGTTTTATGTCCGATCAAGGGTTTGCCGAGCTCGGCGCCTTGCTCATCCTCGCCTCGCTGGTGGCGATGGTGTCGCGGCGGATCGGGTTGCCGTACACCGCGGGGCTGGGGCTGGCGGGGATCGCGCTTGCGTTCCTGCCGGTCGGCGTGAACCTGCCGTTGTCGCGCGAGCTGATCTTCAATGTCTTCCTGCCGCCGTTGATCTTCGAGGCGGCGCTCCAGTTGCGCTGGCCGCGCTTTCGCCGTCAGGCGCCGGTGACGGTGGCGCTCGCGTTTCTCGGCGTACCGATTTCGGCGGCGGCGGTCGCGGCGGGGGTGCATTGGCTGCTGGGGTGGAGCTGGCTCGGCGCGGCGTTCTTCGGCGTACTCATCGCCGCCACCGACCCGGTTTCGGTGATCGCCGCGTTCAAGGAAATGAACGCCGAGGCGCGCCTCGGGATGATCGTCGAGTCCGAGAGCCTGCTCAACGACGGCGTCGCCGCGGTCGGCTTCGTCGTGCTGATGGGAATCGCGGGCGGCGAGAGCTTCACCGCCACCCAGGCCCTGACGTCGCTGGCGTGGACAGTGGCGGGCGGCGTCGGCATCGGCTGCCTCGTCGCGTTCGCGGTGTTGAAAGTGGCGGGCCGCACCAGCGACCACCTCGTCGAAACCACGCTGACCACGGTGATCGCCTGGGGCGGATTTCTCGTCGCCGAGCGGGTCGGCGCGTCGGGCGTGTTCGCGACCCTGTTCGCCGGAATCGTCGTCGGCAACTTCGGCTGGCAGGGCGACATCTCCGAGGTCGGGCGGCCGCGGGTTCTCGGCTTTTGGGAATACGCGGCGTTCCTCGCCAACTCGTTCCTCTTCCTGCTGATCGGCAGCAACGAGGCGCACCAGCCGATCGCGCTGCTCTCCGGCGCGCTCGCGCTGGTGATCGGGCTCACCCTTCTCGGGCGCGCGGCGGCGGTCTATCCGATCGCGCTGGCGTTCCGCCCCACCGCGCTGCGCATTCCCGCCGCCTACCAGCACGTGCTGGTG
>LUYR01000347.1 GCA_001603335.1 Rhodospirillales bacterium Alpha_05
GCTCTCCTTCGCGCTGCTTTCGGTGGTGCCGACGGTCCTCGTCGGCACGTTCTCGGCAGTGTTCTTCCACACCGGGCTGCAGGGCTGGTTCAGCGAGCGCGTCGGCACCGCGGTGCACGAATCCCTGGTGGTCGCCGAGGCGTACCTCAAGGAGCACCAGCAGGCGGTCGCCGCCGACGTGCTCAGCATGGGCCAGGACGTCACCCGCAACTGGGACAGCCTCTACGTTTCCCAGGCGCGGATGGACGCCTTCATGCGCCAGCAGACGCTGCAACGTGGCCTTTCGGAGGCGGTGATCTTTTCCGAGACCGGCGACGTGCTGGCGCGCGCCGGGTTCACCTTCTCGCTGCAATACGAAGACGTGCCGATGTGGGCGCTGGAAAAGGCGCGCCGCGGCGAGGTTGCGCTGCTCACCAGCGGTAGCGACGACCGGGTGCGGGCGCTGCTCCGCCTCGACGTGCTCGCGCCGGGGGAGAACTTCCTCTACGTCGGCCGCTTCGTCGACGCCACGGTGATCGGCCACATCGACCAGGCGCAGAAGGCGGTCCAGGCCTATCAGGCGCTCGAGATCGAACGCTGGGACTTCGAGCTCACCTTCACCCTGGTCTACATCCTCGTCGCGCTGCTGCTGCTGCTGGTGGCGATGTGGCTCGGCCTGACGCTGTCCAACAAGCTGGTGCAGCCGGTCAGCGAGCTGATCGGCGCGGCGGAACGGGTGGGCGAGGGCGACCTCACCGCGAAGGTGCGGGAGTCGGCCTACGCCGACGAATTGAGCGTGCTCTCCCGCGCGTTCAACCGGATGCTGACCCAGCTCGGCGACCAGCGCGAGCGCCTGCTCGAAGCCAACGAACAGCTCGACGTGCGGCGCCGCTTCACCGAGGCGGTGCTGACCGGGGTGTCCGCGGGCGTTCTCGGCCTCGACCCGGTCGGGCGGATTCGCGCGGTCAATCCCTCCGCCGCGATGCTGTTGGGTTTCGACGCCGCCACGGCGGTCGGGCGCACCCTGAGCGACCTGGCACCCGATCTCGATTCCGCCTTCACCGAAATGCGCCACGCCACCGGGCGTTCGGTGCAAAAGCCGGTGACGATCCGCCGCGAAGGCCACGAGCGGGTGCTTCTGGTGCGGGTCGGCACCGACTACGCGGGCCTCGACGTGATCGGTTACGTGCTCACCTTCGACGACGTCACCGAGCTCCAGGCGGCGCAGCGCGCGGCGGCGTGGTCCGACGTGGCGCGGCGGATCGCCCACGAGATCAAGAACCCGCTGACCCCGATCCAGCTCTCCGCCGAGCGCTTGCAGCACAAGTACACGCCGCAGATCACCGAGGGTACCGATACCTTCCGCACGCTCACCGACACCATCGTCCGGCAGGTCGGCGACATCCGCCGCCTCGTCGACGAGTTCTCGTCGTTCGCGCGGATGCCGACCCCCGAGATGGCGCGCGAAAACCTGGCGCTCCTGGTGCAGCAGGCGGCGGTGTTGCAGCGCGCAGCGTATCCCCAGATCGCAATCACCACCGACTTGCCGGGCAAGGCGGTGACGGTCGATTGCGATCGTGGCCTGATCGCCCAGTGCTTCACCAACATTCTCAAGAATGCGATCGAATCGATTGAGGAGAGGCAGAAATTTCGGCCGGAACCGCCCGGCACGGTGCAGATTTCGGTGCATCTGATGGACGGCGCCGCGCGCGTCGAGATCGCCGATAACGGTATCGGGCTGCCGCAGTCGGGACGCGAGAAGCTCACCGAGCCCTATGTCACCACCCGCACCAAGGGTACCGGACTGGGGCTCGCCATCGTCCAAAAGATCATGGAAGATCATGGTGGGCGTCTGCGGCTCGAGGACAACCTGGCGGATGCGGCGGGGAACGTTGAGAGCGGTCTTGACACGGCTGCCGACTTGCAGCCCACTCAGGGCGCACGAATCATATTGGAGTTTCCCTTGGCCGCGGCCAAGGAATCCGCGCTCCGCCCGAGTGGCGGTGCAACGACTGAAGGCGTGTGAAAAAGAGTGTCCATGGATATCCTGATCGTCGATGACGAAGCCGACATCCGCATGCTGGTGGCCGGCATTTTGGAAGACGAAGGCTACGCACCCCGCGAAGCCGCCGATGCCGACGCCGCGCTCGCGGCGATGAAGGAGCGCCGGCCGCATCTGGTGATCCTCGACGTTTGGCTGGAGAACAGCCGCCTCGACGGCCTCGGCATCCTGCGCGAAATCCGCAAGCGCGATCCGGACGTGCCGGTGGTGATGATCTCCGGCCACGGCACCGTCGAAACCGCGGTCGCGGCGCTTAAGGAAGGCGCCTACGACTTCATCGAGAAGCCGTTCAAGATGCAGCGGCTGTTGCTGGTGGTGGAGCGCGCCCTCGAGGCGAGCTCGCTGCGCGTCGAAAACCGCAATCTCCGCGCGCTCGCCGGGTCGTCGCCCGACCTGATCGGCTCATCGGCGGCAGTGCAGCAAATCCGTCAGGTGGTCGAGCGGGTCGCGCCGACCAATTCGCGCGTCCTGATCACCGGCCCCGCGGGTGCGGGCAAGGAAGTCGTGGCGCGGCAGATCCACACGCAATCGAAGCGCGCCAACGGGCCGTTCGTGGTGGTCAATTGCGCCGCGATGCATCCCGACCGGATGGAACGCGAGTTGTTCGGCACCGAGCCCGGTTATGCCGGCGCCGACACGCCGGGCCACCCGGGGATGTTCGAGCGCGCCCACGGCGGAACCCTGCTGCTCGACGAAATCGCGGACATGCCGCTCGAAACCCAGGGCAAGATCGTTCGCGTGCTGCAGGACCAGAGCTTCGAGCGCCTCGGCGGGCACGGCCGGGTCAAGGTCGACGTGCGGGTGATCTCGACCACCAACAAGGATCTCACCAAGGCGATTTCGGAAGGGCTGTTCCGCGAGGATCTGTACTACCGCCTCGCCGTGGTGCCGCTCGCGATGCCGCCGCTGCGCGAACGCCGCGAGGACATCGCCGACCTCGCCGCGGTGTTCCTGGCCGCTGCCGCCGCCAACGCCGGAGCCAGCCC
>LUYR01000348.1 GCA_001603335.1 Rhodospirillales bacterium Alpha_05
AGGTCCACCCCTTGCCCGGCGTCACCGGCAGGCCGGTCTGGCCGCGCCACACCGCGCGGAGAAAGGCGGTGCGGCCGCTCCCCAAGAACCCGTAATCCTCCGCCTCGCGCACCGCGATCGCCGCGCCTTCATCGGCGATCATCACGTCGGGCGGCGGACGCATCCAGGGCGAGGCCATCCCGACGATCACCGCCAAGGCCGCGAGCCAGCGCGTCCTCCCGAAGCCGAGGCAGAGCCAGAGCCCGCCCACGGCGCACAGCGCGAGGCCGAAGTCGGGCATTTGCGCGGCTTCGAGCAGGTGCCCAGGCCACGACGTCACCCGCGCCGCCACGGCATCGATCCAGCCGATCCCCCAGGCCATGCAGCGCAGCGGTAGCGCCTCCAGCCCGAACGGCATGGCGACGATCGAGATCACCCCCCAAGGCATCACCCACAGCCCGAGCGGCGGCACCGCCAACAGGTTGGCGGGCAGGCTGTGTACCGCGATCCTGCCGAAGTGGTAGAGCGCGAACGGTGCGGTGGCGAGCGTCGCGATCACCGTCGAGGCGAGGGTTCCGCCGAGGGTGACGATCGGCCAGCGCAGCCAACCGGGCCAACCGAACAGGCCGAAGCGCAATGCCGCAAGTTGGTAGGCGGAGATCAGCGCGACCACGGCGCCGAACGACATCTGGAAGCTCGGCCCGACCACGGACTCCGGATCGCGGATCGCCACCACCAGCGCCGCGATGCCGACGAGGCGGAGCGAGAACGGCGAGCGGTCGAGCATGATCGCGGTGAGGGCGATGGTGGTCATCATCCAAGCACGTTGCGTCGGCACCGACGCGCCGGAGATCAGCAGATAGAACGTGGTGAGCACCAGGGCGAATGCCGCCGCCCACTTCTTGATCGGGTAGCGCAGCGCCAGCGACGGAATCAGCGCGAGGCCGCGCCGCATCACCAGGAACGCCAGCCCGGCGAACAGGCTCATGTGGAGGCCGGAAATCGACAGCATGTGCGCGATGCCGGACTCGCGATAGTCCCGCATCACGGTTTGCGGGATCGCGCCGGTATCGCCGATCACCAGCGCCGTCGCCACCCCGGCGCGCGCGTCGCCGGGCGAAAACGCAGCGAGGATGCGCTGGCGGATCTTCTGCCGCCAGGATTCGACCTTGGCGTGGAACGCGGCGACGCCGACATCGGAAGGCGGCGGCGCGAGGGTACGCCAGTCGGAGAGCGCGAAGCCGACCGCACCCAACCCCTGGAACCAGGCGCGGCGCGGCAGATCGAAGCCATCCGGATGGAGCGGCGGCAAGGGTGGCGAGAGGCGCGCGGTGAGGCCGATCAGCTCGCCCGCGTGCGGCTCGCCGAAGCGCGTCGGGATCAGCACGCGAACCGTGAACGGCTCCGCCCGTCCGGCGATCTGTGCATCGGCGAGCACCACCCGCACGCCGTTGGGGCGCATTTCCAGGCTCTCGACCCGTCCGGTGACCGAAGCGGCGTCGAGCGCCTCGGGGAGCGTGCCCGGTGCGCGGTGCGCGACCCATGCGGTCCAGCCCGCCCCGGCGAGAAACACCGCCAGAACCAAGGCAAGGGAGACGGAAATCCAGCCGCCGCGCCAGCGGGCGAACAGGGCGAGCGCCGCCGCACAGCCGAGCGCTCCGCCCCACATGCGCCAGTCGGGCTCGATCGGCGATGCGAGATACGCCGCGACCCCCGCGACGAAGATCCACGGCGCCCATTCCCCCCAACCGGCGGTCGCGCGCGTCGCGTCCTCCATCCCCTTCCCCCGACAGGCTTTCCGAACTGCGGTGGGTGTGATAAAAACCAACCCGTTCGTGCGATCCGAGAGTACCCGATTTTCGCCGCCGAACCCATCCCGCCCACCGTGGCGGATACTTTCTCTTCCGACTGACAGGCTAGTGTTCGCAATGAGCGTCGTGACTCGTTTCGCTCCGTCGCCGACGGGGTTCCTTCACATCGGCGGTGCCCGCACCGCTTTGTTCAACTGGCTGTTCGCGCGGCACCACGGCGGGCGCTTCCTGCTCCGCATCGAGGACACCGACCGCGAACGCTCGACGCAAGCCGCGGTGGACGCGATTTTCGACGGTCTCTCGTGGCTCGGCCTGGACTGGGACGAAGAGCCGGTGATGCAGTTCGAGCGCGCCCCGCACCACGCCGAGGTTGCGCGCAAGCTGATCGACACCGGGCACGCCTACTACTGCTACTGCTCGCCCGAGGAGCTCACCCAGATGCGTGAGGAGCAGAAGGCCGCCGGCCTGCCGATGCGCTATGACGGTCGCTGGCGCGACCGCGATCCGTCCGAAGCGCCCGCCGGGGTCAAGCCGGTGGTGCGGCTCAAGGCGCCGCGCGAAGGCGAGACGATCATCCGCGACCACGTCCAGGGCGACGTCACCTTCGCCAACGCCCAGCTCGACGACATGATCCTGCTCCGCGCCGACGGCACGCCGACCTACATGCTGTCGGTGGTGGTGGACGACCACGACATGGGCATCACCCACGTCATCCGCGGCGACGACCACCTCACCAACGCGGCGCGCCAGACCGTGCTCTACAAGGCGTTCGGCTGGGACGTTCCCGAGTTTGCGCACATTCCGCTGATCCACGGGCCGGATGGCGCCAAGCTCTCGAAGCGCCACGGCGCGCTCGGCGCGGAAGCCTATCGCGACATGGGCATCCTCCCCGCTGCGATGCGCAACTACCTGCTGCGCCTCGGCTGGGGCCATGGCGATGAGGAAATCATCAGCACCGACCAGGCGGTCGAATGGTTCGACATCGACGCGGTGGGCAAGTCGCCGTCGCGCTTCGACATGGTCAAGCTGATGAACCTCAATGCGCATTACCTCCGCGCCACCGACAACGCCGACCTCGTGAAGATGATCGCGCCGTTGATGGAAAAGCGCCTCGGCACGCCGCTCTCCGAGACCGCCGCAGCGCAGGTGCTGAAGGGCATGGATGGCTTGAAGCCGCGCGCCAAGGACCTCAACGAACTCGCCGACGGCGCACTGGTGTACGCCCGCCAGCGGCCCTTGAGCTTCGACGACAAGGCCCGCGCCCAGGTCGAGGGTGACGGCCGCGCCCTGCTCGCCGCCGCGCAAACCGCACTCGCGGCGCTCGAGTCCTGGACCCATGACGTCCTCGAGGAAGCGGTGCGCAACGTGGCCGAAGCCCAGGGTCAGAAGCTCGGCAAGGTTGCCCAGCCGCTCCGCGCCGCGATCACCGGCTCGACGGTCTCGCCGCCGCTGTTCGAAGTGATGGAAATCCTCGGCCGCGACGAGAGCCTCACCCGCCTTTCGGAAGCCCTGTCGTAAATCGCGACAGGGCCCTCCGGGGCACCGAAATTTCATCCTGCAAGACTTGAAGATTCGTGAAGAAGGAACAGCTTAAGTAACATCTACGTCATCGTTCCGATGAGCCATGTCACCCTCAACAGACGCCGGAAATACCCGCGCACCGTGACACCGACATCGACCACAGGGAGCCGTCATGACCAACGAAAAGAAAAGCGCCGCTAACACGTTCACAATCACCGACAATTCCAACGGAAAATCCTGGGATCTGCCGGTGATCGACGGAACGGTCGGCCCGCGTGTCGTCGACATCCGGAAGTTCTATTCGGATACCGGCTGCTTCACCTATGACCCCGGCTTCACCTCCACCGGATCCTGCTCGTCCAAGATCACCTACATCGACGGCGACGCGGGCGTCCTGCTGCACCGCGGCTATCCGATCGAACAACTCGCCGAAAACTGCGATTTCCTCGAGGTTGCGTTCCTGCTTTTGTTCGGCAACCTGCCGAACGCCGACGAGCTGAAGCAATTCAACCACGACATCACCTACCATTCGATGCTGCATGAGCAGATCCAGCGGTTCTATTCCGGCTTCCGCCGCGACGCGCACCCGATGGCGGTTTCGTGCGGCGTGGTCGGCGCGCTCTCGGCCTTCTACCACGACAGCCTGGACTTCACCGACCCGTACCAGCGCATCGTCGCCGAAACCCGCCTGATCGCAAAAATGCCCACCATCGTCTCGTGGGCGTACAAGTACTCGATCGGCCAGCCGTTCACCTATCCGCGCAACGACCTCTCCTACGCGGGCAACTTCCTGCAGATGCTGTTCTCGGTGCCGTGCGAACCCTATCGGGTCAGCCCGGTGCTCACCAAGGCGATGAACCGCATCCTCATCCTCCACGCCGACCACGAACAGAACGCCTCGACCTCGACCGTGCGTCTCGCCGGTTCGTCGGGCGCGAACCCGTTCGCCTGCATCGCCGCGGGTATCGCTTCGCTCTGGGGTCCGTCGCACGGCGGCGCCAACGAGGCCGTGCTCAACATGCTGATGCAGATCGGCTCGAAGGACCGCGTCGGCGAATACGTCAAGCGCGCCAAGGACAAGGACGATCCGTTCCGCCTCATGGGCTTCGGCCACCGGGTCTACAAGAACTACGACCCGCGCGCCAAGATCATGCAGCAGACCTGCCGCGAAGTGTTCGACGAACTCGGCGTTCACAACGAGCCCCTGCTGCAGATCGCGATGGAGCTCGAACGCATCGCGCTCGAGGACGACTACTTCATCGAGAAGAAGCTCTACCCGAACGTCGACTTCTATTCGGGCATCATCTTCCGCGCCATGGGCATCCCGACCTCGATGTTCACCGCGCTGTTCGCCCTCGCCCGCACCACCGGCTGGGTCGCACAGTGGCTCGAGATGATCGACGATCCGGAGATGAAGATCGGCCGTCCGCGCCAGCTTTACACCGGCGCGACGCAGCGGGACTACGTCCCCCTCGACAAGCGCTGATTCATCCCAGGATGCAAAAACGGCGGCCCGAAAGGCCGCCGTTTTCGTTTGTCCAAAGCGTCGCAGCGCTCACTTGCGCTCGATCAGCTCGACCTTGTAGGAGTCCGGGTCCTCGACGAAAGCGATCACCGTCGAGCCGTGCTTCATCGGGCCGGGTTCGCGGGTGATCTTGACCCCGGCGGCGCGGAGCGCGTCGCACGCGCCGTAGATGTCGGGCACGCCGACCGCGAGGTGGCCGAAGCCGGTGCCGATCTCGTAGGGCTCGGTCTGGTCCCAGTTGTGGGTGAGTTCAAGAACCGCGGTGTCCGATTCCTCGCCGTAGCCGACGAACGCGAGGGTGAAGCGCCCACCCTCGTAATCGGTGCGGCGCAACAGCCGCATGCCGAGCAGCTCGGTATAAAACGCGATCGAGGCGTCGAGGTCGCGCACTCGGATCATCGTGTGCAACAGGCGGTAAGACATGATGCGTCCTTGATTCAGTGAGAAATTTCAGTCGCGCTCGATATGGGGCGCGGGCACCGGCGGTGCAACCGGAATTCCCGCGATCCGCAGCACCACGTCGGCCGCCGCCGCGCTCGGCGACGCGAACGGGCCGACCAGTTCGGCAAGCGCCGCGCGGGTTCGCTCGAGGAAGGTGGCGCGCGCGTCACCGTCGCAGAGCAGGCGGTCGGTGGCCGCGGCCAGGGCCTCCGGCGTACACGCCTCCTGGAGGAATTCGGGAACGATCATCTCGTTGGAAATGTGGTTCAACAACGTCGCGTATTTGATTGAAATCATTTTGCGCGCCAGCCACGCGGAGATCGGCGAGCCGCGATAGCCGATGACGAACGGCACCCGCGCCTGGGCGAGCTCCAGCGCCACCGTGCCCGAGGTCGCCATCGCCGCATCGGCGGCCGCGAACGCATCCCAGCGTTCCGCCTCGCCGCGAACGATATGCGGCGGACGTTTCCAGTCGGCGGTCGCCTCGCGCACCAGGTCGGCGACGGTCGCCACCGTCGGGATCACCACCGCGAGGTCCGGGTGGCGGGCGCGCAGGATCTCGGCGGCATCGTGAAGCACCGGGAGCATCCGCGAAACTTCGTTGGCGCGCGAGCCCGGCAGCAGGCAGAGCACCGTCGCGGCCGGGTCGATGCCGTGGCGGGTGCGGAACGCCGTGCCGTCTCCCTTCCCCGCCCC
>LUYR01000349.1 GCA_001603335.1 Rhodospirillales bacterium Alpha_05
CGTGGTCTCGCCGAAGTTGACGCCGAGCACGTCGCGGCAGGCGCGCACGATCTCCGGCGCGCCGCGCAGCCAGCAGGAAATGTTGGTGCAGACCTGGACGTGCAGGCGACCCACCGGCTTGAGGTTGTACATCGTGTAGAAGGTCGCGACCTCGTAGACCTTGATCGGCGGGATGCCGAGCATTTCGGCCACCACGTCCATCGCGGCGCGCGAGAGCCAGCCCTCCTGGCGTTGGGCCATGTCGAGCAACGGCATCACCGCCGAGCGCTGCCGGCCTTCCGGATACTTGGCGATCACCTTCTGCGCGGCTTCGAGGTTCTCGGGTGAGAACGCGAAGCTCTCCGGCTGGGCGACGGTGTTTTCGGGGTACGGATTTGTGCTCATCGATCAATCTCGCCGAAAACGATATCCAGGGAACCAATGATCGCGGTGATGTCGGCGAGCATGTGGCCGCGCGACAGCTTGTCCATCGCCTGCAGGTGCGCGAACCCCGGCGCCCGGATGTGGCAACGGTACGGGCGGTTGGTGCCGTCCGCGATCAGGTAGACCGCGAACTCGCCCTTCGGCGTTTCCACGGCGGTGTAGGTTTCGCCCTCGGGCACGTGGTAGCCCTCGGTGAACAGCTTGAAGTGATGGATCAGGGCTTCCATCGACTGCTTCATCAGCGCGCGCGGCGGCGGCACGATCTTGTGGTTGTCCACCTTGACCGGCCCGTCGGGCATCTTCTGCAGGCACTGCCGCACCAGCTTCACCGACTGGCGCATTTCCTCGACGCGGACGAGGTAGCGGTCGAAGCAGTCGCCGTTCTTGCCGATCGGGATGTCGAAGTCGAGATCGGCGTAGACTTCGTAGGGCTGGGCCTTGCGCAAGTCCCAGGCAAGGCCGGAGGCGCGCAGGCACGGGCCGGTGAAGCCCCAGTCGAGGGCTTCGTCGGCGGTGATCACGCCGATGTCGACGGTGCGCTGGCGGAAGATCCGGTTGCCGGTGAGGATCCGCTCCATGTCGACGATGAAGTTCGACACCTCGTCGCACCAGATCGCGGTGCGCTCGATGAACCCGGGGGGAAGATCGAGCGCGACGCCGCCGGGGCGGACGTAGTTGGCGTGGAGCCGCGCGCCCGAGGCCTGCTCGTAGAGCTCCATCCCCCGCTCGCGCACCTCGAAGCCCCAGAGGATCGGCGTCATCGCACCGACATCAAGGGCATAGGCGGTGATGTTGAGGATATGGTTGAGAATGCGGGTGATCTCGCAGAACATCACGCGGATGTACTGGGCGCGGATCGGCGGGGTGATCCCGAGCAGCTTCTCGACCGCGAGGGAGAAGCAGTGCTCCTGGTTCATCGGCGACACGTAGTCGAGGCGGTCGAAGTACGGCACCGCCTGCATGTAGGTCTTGTACTCGATCAGCTTCTCGGTGCCGCGGTGCAGCAGTCCGATATGCGGGTCGGCGCGGTCGATCACCTCGCCCGACATGTCGAGAATCAGGCGCAGCACGCCGTGGGCCGCCGGATGCTGCGGCCCGAAGTTGATGGTGAAGTTGTCGTTGCGGATCTCAGCCATCGCGGGTCAGCCCTTCTTCTCGGCTTTTTCGTCACCCGGCAGCGCCTCGCGGACGCGCACCAGGTCCGGCCCCTGCCACGGGCTCATGGCATCGAAGTTGCGGAACTCCTGGACCAGCTTGACCGGCTCGTAGACGACGCGCTTCTGGGTGTCGTCGTAGCGGACCTCGACGAACCCGGTGAGCGGGAAGTCCTTGCGCAACGGGTAGCCCTCGAAGCCGTAGTCGGTGAGCAGACGGCGCAGGTCGGGATGGCCGTCGAAACGCACGCCGTACATGTCGTAGGTTTCGCGCTCGAACCACCCGGCGGCGGAGAACACGTCGACCACCGACGGCACCGCGCCGTCCTCGGCGACTTCGACCTTGAGCCGGACACGCAGGTTGTGGCGCAGCGACAGCAGGTTGTAGACCACGTCGAAGCGCTTCTCGCGCTCCGGCCAGTCGACGCCACAGATATCGACGAGTTGCTTGAACAGGCACGCGCCGTCGTCCCGGAGGAACATCAGCATCTGCACGATGTTTTCCGCCGGAACCGTCACCACCAGCTCGTCGCACAGCATCTCGATCCGGCTGCAGTGGTCGCCGGCCAGGGCTTCGATATGGTCGGCCAACTCGTGGTGGGCGGCGCGGCGGGTTTCGGCAAGTTCGTCGGTCATGGCATGTCCGGTCCGGGAATAGGCTTCAAGCGGCTCAGCGCGAGAGCGTGCGGGTGCGCCTGATCTTCTTCTGGAGTTGCAGGATACCGTAAAGCAGCGCCTCGGCGGTCGGCGGACATCCTGGCACATAGACGTCCACCGGAACGATGCGGTCGCAGCCGCGCACCACCGAGTAGGAATAGTGATAGTAGCCGCCGCCGTTGGCGCACGACCCCATCGAAATCACCCAGCGCGGCTCGGCCATCTGGTCGTAGACCTTGCGCAGCGCCGGCGCCATCTTGTTGGTCAGGGTGCCGGCCACGATCATCACGTCGGCCTGGCGCGGGCTGGGGCGGAAGACGATGCCGAAGCGATCGAGATCGTAGCGCGAGCAACCGGTGTGCATCATCTCGACGGCACAACAGGCGAGGCCGAAGGTCATCGGCCACAGCGATCCGGTGCGCGCCCAGTTGAGGAGGTCGTCCAGTTTCGCGAGCACATAGCCGCGATTGGCTATCTCGTCGCCCACCAGGCCGAGCATTTCATCCTGGGAAAGCCCGTCGGGCGTTGCCGCCGCGCCGGGAGCGACGAGGCCGGGATTGACCACGTTCATCACTCTACTCCCAATCCAGGGCGCCCTTGCGCCACTCGTAAACGAATCCGACGGTGAGCACGCCGAGGAAAATCAGCATCGAAACCAGGCCGAAGGTGCCGACCTTGTTGAGCACGATCGCCCAGGGGAAGAGGAACGCGGCCTCGAGATCGAAGATGATGAACAGGATCGAGACCAGATAGAAGCGCACCTCGAATCGCGCACGCGCGTCGTCGAAGGCCTCGAAGCCGCACTCGTAGGCGGTTTCCTTTTCGGTGTCAGGGTTCTGCCGAGCCACCACGAAGGAGCCGACCACCATCGCCGTCGCCATCACCACCGCGACCGCGACGAAAACCAGGATCGGCAGGTATTCCCGCAACAACTCGTTCATCAGCGCAATCCCTTCCCCATCGCCTCGTTCCGCGTCACCGCGCGGGCAATGCCGACCTGCCCGCCATGAGTGTACGCCCACATCGGCGGGTAGCAAACCAGTTGTGCCATCGCGCGCGAAACGGGTTCACGCGCCGACCGCACATCCATGACTTTCGTTGTAACGGCCGAGGGCAGCCCGTGCTTGGTAGCCCGCAACCGGCGAAGTGTCAAGAAAGGCATGGCCATAGCCCCCGAAGCAGGGACGCCGCCGACAGGGGTGTGGAACGACCGGAAGACGACGGGCGGGGCTTCTGCAATTATATCGAATGTTATAAATGATTGCCCCAAAGAAACTCACCTGTAGTCCTAACTCTACCCGTCCTAACAACATGGAAAACCGGGAGAAGAATTCAAGCGCAAGACCTCGGCTTTCCCGATCACGTTTGCCGTCCCGCCGGTCGGTCTGGAAAACCGCGCGAAACCTTGCCCCGAAATTCTCCGGAAGGCAGAATGGCCACCCGGAAGAAGGAGACGACGATGACGCCCGAATCCCTGCTGGCGATGGCGGCCGCCCTCGCGCTGCTGGCGCTGACGCCCGGCCCCGCCGTGTTCGCGGTGATTTCCCGCGCGGTCGGGCATGGCTTTGCCGACACCGCGATGATGATCGTCGGCGTCGTCCTCGGCGACCTCGTCTACTTTGCCGCCGCGCTCAGCGGCTGGACCGCGGTGGCGCAGGCGTTCGGCGGTGTGTTCGAGGCGATCCGCCTCATCGCGGCGCTGGTGTTGCTGCTGATGGGCGTGCGGATGGTGCGGGCGAGCTTCCGCCACGCGGACTCCGCCCCGCCCCCGCCGCAAGCGGCAAAACGCCGCGCCTTCGCCGGGGGCTTCCTGCTCACCCTCGGTAACCCCAAGGCGATCCTGTTCTATCTCGCGTTCCTGCCGACATTCATCGATCTCACCCGCATCGACGCCGCCGACGCGGTGGCGGTCGGCGCGGTGATCGTCGGCGTGGTCGGCGGCGTGCTGCTCGGCTATGCGGCCCTG
>LUYR01000350.1 GCA_001603335.1 Rhodospirillales bacterium Alpha_05
TCCTGGCCGCTGCCGCCGCCAACGCCGGAGCCAGCCCGCGCACCCTCGGCGAGGACGCCCTGGCGGCGTTGCGCGCCTACGAATGGCCGGGTAACGTGCGCCAACTGCGCAACGCGATGGACTGGGCGACGATCATGGCGGCGGGCGACGCCCGGGTGCCGATCTCGGCGGAGATGCTGCCGCCGGAAATCGGCGCCACCGCGCCGGTCACCCTGCACAGCGCCTATTCGGCCGAGATCATGGGGTTGCCGCTGCGCGACGCGCGCGAACTGTTCGAGCGCGATTACCTCAGCAGCCAGCTCGCGCGCTTCGGCGGCAACATCTCGCGCACCGCCGGGTTCGTCGGAATGGAGCGCTCCGCGCTGCATCGCAAGTTGAAGTCCCTCGGCATCTTCGCCGACGAGCATTCTCGCTGACATAAGGACCAGGACACCATGCGGGTTTTGATTTGCGGCGCCGGGCAGGTGGGGTTCAACATCGCCCGCTACCTCGCGGCCGAGGACGCGGACATCACCGTCGTCGACCGCCGCCCCGACCTGATCCGGAAGATCCAGGACCAGCTCGACGTGCAGGCCGTGGTCGGCCACGCCGCGCACCCGCAGACCCTTGAGCAGGCGGGCGCGGCGACCGCCGACATGATGATCGCGGTGACTCCCACCGACGAAGTCAACATGGTGGCGTGCCAGGTGGCGCACTCGCTGTTCAAGGTGCCGACCAAGATCGCCCGGGTGCGCTCGCAGAGCTATCTCTCGCCGATCTGGGCGAACCTCTACAGCCGCGAGAATATGCCGATCGACGTGATCATCTCGCCCGAGTACGAGGTCGCGCAATCGGTGACGCGCCTGCTCGAAGTGCCGGGCGCGCTCGACGTGATCCCGCTCTGCAACGACAAGGTCCGCCTGATCGGCGCGCGCACCACCACCAGTTGCCCGATCCTCAACACGCCGCTGCGCCAGCTCTCGCAGCTGTTTCCCGAGCTTTCCATCGTCATCCTCGGCATCATCCGCGACGAGCGCGCCTGGGTGCCGACCGGCGACGACGTGATGCAGCCGGGCGACGACGTCTATTTCATCACCGAAACCTCGAAGACCCAGCGCGCGCTCGCGGTGTTCGGCCACGAGGAGAAGCTCTCCAACCGCGTGGTGATCTTCGGCGGCGGCAACATCGGCCTCGCGCTGGCCCAGAACCTCGAGGACCATCCGCTCAGCTTCAACAGCAAGCTCATCGAGATGGACGAAGGACGCGCCGAGTTCGCCGCCAAGACCTTGTCCTCCACCGTGGTGATTCACGGCGATGCGCTCGATTCCGATATTCTCGAAGAGGCGGGGGTGAAGACCTCCGACACCGTGGTCGCGATCACCGACAGCGACGAAACCAACATCCTCGCGTCGCTGCTCGCCAAGCGCCAGGGCGTGGCGCGCGCCATCACCCTCACCAACAAGCCGGATTTCGGCCGTCTGGTCAGCCATCTGGGGATCGACACCGCGATCAACCCGCGCGACATCACGGTTTCGACGATCCTTCAGCACGTCCGGCGCGGCCGCATCCACTCGGTCCACGCGATCCACGAGGGCTTCGGTGAGCTGATCGAGGCCGACGCGCTCGAAACCTCGGAACTCGTCGGCAAGTCGATCCGCAGCGCCAGCCTGCCGCACGGCGTGTTGCTGGGCGCGATCGTTCGCGACGGCAAGGTGATCATTCCACGCGGCAACACCACCGTCCACGCGGGCGACCGCGTGGTGCTGTTCGCGGACGCGGACTCGATCCGCAAGGCGGAGAAGCTGTTCGCCGTCCGCCTGACGTACATTTGACCTGATCGAGGAGCGGAACGTCCATGTCGCGCATCGCCTACGTCAACGGCCAATACGCCCTTCACGGCGAGGCTTCGGTTCACATCGAGGATCGCGGCTATCAGTTCGCCGACGGGGTCTATGAGGTGATCAACATCGACGGTGGGCGGTTCGTCGACGAAGAAGCGCATCTCGACCGCCTCGACCGCTCGCTCGACGAGCTCCGCATCGCATGGCCGATGTCGCGCCGGGCGATGAAGCTGGTGATGCGCCAGGTCGTGCACCGCAACATGATCAAGGATGGCCTGATCTACATCCAGATTACCCGTGGCGTCGCGCCGCGCGACCATGGCTTCCCCCATGGCATACCGCCGTCGATCGTGATGACCGCGAAGACCTTCAAGTCGCTGCCGGCGGAACAGCCGGACGACGTCGGCGTCGCGGCGATCACCCATCCCGACATTCGCTGGAGCCGCCCCGACATCAAATCGGTCGCGCTTCTTCCCAACATTCTCTGTAAGCAGAAGGCGCGCGAGGCAGGTGCCTACGAAGCGCTGCTGGTCGACAGCGCGGGCTACGTCACCGAAGGCTCGTCAACCAACGTCTGGATCGTCACCAAGAACAACGAGGTCGTCACCCGCGCCGCGAACGAGAACGCAATCCTCAACGGCATCACCCGGCAGGCGTTCATCAAGCTGATGGCGGCGGACGGGCTTTCCTTCGTCGAGCGCAAGTTCACCATCGCCGAGGCGCTCGAGGCAAAGGAATGCTTCATCACCGCATCCTCCACCCGGATCAAGTCGGTGGTCAGCATCGACGGCAAGCCGGTGGGCAACGGCCACCCCGGCGAAACCGTGGCGAGGCTGCGCCGCCTCTACTGGACGGCGGCGGAAGCAGGCGGGGTTCTTCCCAAGGTGCCGACCAATATTCGCGAGAAACGCTGATGCCCGAACGCAATGTCGCCGCGGCGGGCGCACTGCCCCCGCCGCGGGCGATCGTCTTCGACTGGGACAACACCCTGGTCGACAC
>LUYR01000351.1 GCA_001603335.1 Rhodospirillales bacterium Alpha_05
CGGCTCGGCGCGGCGCTGCTCGACCACGCGCTCGCCGCAGGCTGGCTCGCGCGGATGCCGGAAAGCCGCGCGCTCCGCGTCACCCGCGCGGGCGAAACCGGGCTGGTTTCCGGCTTCGGCCTCCCGCCCGACTGGATGGCGTCGGCCGACTCCTAGAGCAAAAGAAATTTCCACATCCGGGTTCTCGTTCGGTCCTGGGAGGCCTATTCTCATACGATGGCCCATAGTCGCGTGGGGGTATTCCCATGCCTTGTGGGCAACTCGCATCAATCCTGGAGGACACCCAATGGGACGCGTTGTGGAAGTGACGGACGTGATTTTGCGCGACGCGCACCAGAGCCTGATGGCCACCCGCATGGCGATGGAAGACATGGTCCCGGCTTGCGAGGACCTCGACAACGCCGGCTACTGGTCGCTCGAGTGCTGGGGCGGCGCGACCTTCGACGCCTGCATCCGCTTCCTCAACGAAGACCCGTGGGAACGCCTGCGCACGTTCAAGAAGCTCATGCCGAAGACCCCGCTGCAGATGCTCCTGCGCGGCCAGAACCTGCTCGGCTATCGCCACTATGAAGACGGCGTGGTCGAACGCTTCGTCGAGAAGGCGGCGGAGAACGGCATGGACGTGTTCCGCGTGTTCGACGCGCTCAACGACCTGCGCAACCTCAAGACCGCGATCCAGGCGGTGAAGGCCACCGGCAAGCACGCCCAGGGCACGATCTGCTACACCGTCAGCCCGGTGCACACCGTCGAGGCGTTCATCCAGATGGCGACGGACCTGAAGGCGATGGGCGTCGATTCCATCGCGATCAAGGACATGGCCGCGCTGCTCACCCCTCAGGTTGCCTACGACCTGGTGAAGGGGATCAAGGCGGCGTGCGGTGCCGACATGCTGGTCCACCTCCACGTCCATTCCACCACCGGCGTCACCCTGGTCTCGATCATGAAGGCGATCGAGGCGGGGGTCGACATCGTCGACACCTCGATCAGCTCGCTGGCGCTCGGCTCGGGCCACAACCCGACCGAATCCCTGGTGGCGATGCTCGCGGGCACCGGCTACGAGACCAAGCTCGACATGGACCGCATCCTTAAGGTGAAGCGCCACTTCGCCAAGATCCGGCCGCGCTACAAGCACTTCATGGCCGACTACAACGGCGTCGACACCGAGATTTTCGACAGCCAGATCCCCGGCGGGATGATCTCCAACATGGTCAACCAGCTGAAGGAGATGGAAGCCAGCGACATGCTCCAGGACGTGATGGAGGAAGTGCCGCGGGTGCGGGCCGACGCGGGCTTCCCGCCGCTGGTGACGCCGTCGTCGCAGATCGTCGGCAGTCAGGCGGTGTTCAACGTGCTGATGGGCGAACGCTACGGCACCCAGACCGAGGAATTCTCCGACCTGATGCTCGGCTATTACGGCAGCACCCTCGGCGAGAAGAACCCGGAAGTCCTGGCGCAGGCGCAGAGCCTCACCGGCAAGGAGGTGATCACCGGGCGTCCCGCCGACCTGCTGAAGCCGGAATGGGACCAGCTGAAGACCGAAGCCGCCGCGATCCCGAACTTCGACGGTTCTGACGAGGACGTGCTGACCTACGCGATGTTCCCGAGCGTCGCCGAAACCTTCTTCAAGACCCGCCCCGAGGGGCCGAAGAACCTCGGCAAGGACCCGGCCAAGGCGGCCTGATCCAACGATCCGGCGCGGTGCGGATCACGAATAGCGGATCCGCACCGACTCCCGCAGCGCGATCACCCCACCCTCCAGGGCGATGCACTCGATGCGCGCGAGCGCGTCGAGCGCCCGCGCGTAGGCGGAGCGGGTGAGGGGGGCGAGGCCGAAGCCCTGGCGCACGGCGTTGGTCTTGGCGTAGCCGAGGTCTTCGTCGATGCGGTTGCCCGCGCCGCGATTCTTCCACAGCGCGTAGATCACCGAGGCCTCGACATCGCTCAAGGCTTCCTCGCTGCCGCGCCACAGCCGGTTCCAGATATACAGCGCGACCATGAAGCCGACCCAGGGCGGCCCGGAGAGCGCGGCGGCGGCGGCGATCGCCACGTCGGGGACGACCTCGGCGAGCCTGCGCCAGTTGAGGATGAGGTTGCCGGGCTTGCGCGAGACGCCGGGGGAGAGATCGGAGGGCAGGCCGACGATCACCAGTCCGGCGCGGGCGTCGATCCCGGGAAAGCCGTCGTCGTCGCCGATTTCGGGCGCGACGACCTCGGCGAACGCGGCGGCCACGCCCGCGGCGTCGACCCGAATGGTGCC
>LUYR01000352.1 GCA_001603335.1 Rhodospirillales bacterium Alpha_05
CATGCGCAGCACCGTGCCGGGAGCGGACATGGTGTATTCCGCCACCCAGTCGACGAACTTGCGCAAGGCCGGCGAAAGCGGCGGCATCGGCGCGATTTCGGCAAGGTATTTCAGCTTCTTGGGCGGCGTCGCATCGCCCTCGGCGGCGGCCCAGACCGCGCCCCAGAGCTCGCGCCTCCCCACCGGCACCCTGACCACCGCCCCCAGCGGCGCGTCCCAGCCTTCCGGCACGCCATAAGTATAGTCGGCGCCGACCGGAAGCGGCACGCGCACCGCGACCCGCGGGGCGGTGAAAGCATCGTCCTCGGGTGTGGCGTGGGCCAGAATCATCGGCTAAACTCCGTCATAGCAGTCGTCCTGCGCCTCCCAGCAACCCAGCCCAAGCCGGTGCCATGAAATTCTTCCTCGATACGGCGAACATCGCCGAAATCCGTGAGCTTTCCGCCACCGGACTGGTGGACGGGATCACCACCAACCCCTCCCTCGCGGCCAAGACCGGCCGCCCGATGACCGAGATCATCGCGGAAATCTGCGAAGCGGTCGAGGGTCCGGTGAGCGCCGAGGTGCTCGCCACCGATACCGAAGGCATGCTGCGCGAGGCGGAAGTCCTCGCCGCGATCGCCGACAACGTGGTGATCAAGCTGCCGCTCACCTTCGACGGCCTCAAGGCCTGCCGCAAGCTCGCCGACAAAGGCATCAAGGTCAACGTCACGCTGTGCTTCTCCGCCGTCCAGGCGCTGCTGGCGGCAAAAGCGGGCGCAACCTTCGTCTCGCCGTTCGTCGGTCGCCTCGACGACATCGGCCACGACGGCATGGCGTTGATCTCCGACATCGTCGAGATCTACCGCAACTATCCGCAGTACACCACCGAGGTCCTCGTGGCTTCGGCGCGGCACCCCTACCACGTGCTCGAGGCCGCCCGCCTCGGCGCGCACGTCGTCACCCTGCCGCCCGCGACCCTGCGCCAGTTGGTCAAGCACCCGCTCACCGATTCCGGCATCGCACAGTTCCTCGCCGATGCGGAAAAGGCGGGGCTCTCGATCCCGCCCCGCGGTTGAAGTCCGGAGTACGTTTGCCGTGAGCTCCGCCGACACCGCCCTCGCCGCCGACACCCAGCCGTCGCCGCGCGAGGTCGAGGCGTTCCTGCGCCAGCATCCCGACTTCCTCGCCGAGCGGCCGGACCTGCTGCGCGCGATGACGCCGCCGTCCCGCTTCGACGGCGGCGACCAGATCAGCGACTTCCAGGCCGCGATGATCCGCGGCCTGCGCCTCGACGTCGAGCGCCTGTCGCGCACCTCGGTCGACCTCGTCGCCACCAGCCAGGGCAACCTCTCGCGCCAGCAGCGCACCCACTCCGCCGCGTTGATGCTCGCCGAGGCCGCCACCCCCGCCGACTTCCACCGCGTGCTGATCCGCGACTGGCCGCAGATTCTCGACGTCGACGCGATCGCCCTGGTCCTCGAGGACGACGCCGCCACCGACGCGAGCGAAGGGCCGGAGGGTATCCTCCGGGTCCCCGCGGGCACCGTGGACGCGCTGTTCGCCAAGTCGCCGAACCCGAGCATCCTGCTCACCCCGGTGCGGCGCGGCAACCGCCTGTTCGGCACCACCGCCGCGAAGATCCGCTCCGACGCCCTGGCGCGCCTCAACCCGCCCGCCACCTGGGAGCCGGGCAGCAGCCGCACCGCGCCCGCAGGCATCCTCGCGGTCGGCTCGTTCACACCCGAGACCTTCCACCCCGACCAGGCCACCGACCTGATCGAGTTCCTCACCCGCCTGCTGGCGATCGTGTTGACGCGATGGTGCGCGCCGACCCCTTAGGCGGTCTCTCCGCCGCGCCGCCGCTCGCGGAGCGCATCCGCGAGTGGCG
>LUYR01000353.1 GCA_001603335.1 Rhodospirillales bacterium Alpha_05
TAGGGCGTCGGCGAGGACGCCGCGCAGTTGCTCGGCGAGGTCGCCCGACCAGCGTTCGCTCTGCTGCACGTCGAGGCGTCCGTCGGCGTCGGTGAGCACCAGCTCGTTGCGGTCGACGCTTGCCGGCACCAGCACCGGCAGCACCTCCACCAGCCGCTCCGCGCCGCCGCCGGTGGCGGGCGCGAGGCTGGATTGCAGCGTGTGATAATGGGTCACCGGCGAGGCGCCGCATCCGGCGAGGGCGAGGACCATCAGGGCGGGCCAGAGGCGGGTCATTTGTTGGAGCTCCTTCCGCGGATCAGCATTTCCGGGTTGCGGTCGAGACCGTCGGCGAGCGACTTCAGCGCGCGCGCGGCGTCGGTCATGGCGCGCAGCGCGGCGCGGGTGTCCTGCTGCGTCGGCGAATCCCCCGAGAGGGTCTGGCTGATCGCGCGCAGGCTGTCTTTGAGTTCGGGCAGGGTGTCGGTCTTGGCGTCGCTCATCACCCCGTCGAGGCGCTTGAGGGTCTTGTTGAGGGTCACCAGGGTGTCGCGCGCCTCCTTGCCGATCTCGTCGAAGGGCACGCCCTCGATCTTCTTGAGGATGCTGCGCACCTGGGTCTGGATTTCGATCATCTCGGCGTCGACGGTGGGAAGCTGCACCGCGCCGCCCTCGACCATCGCGATCTTCGCCGGTTCGGCCTCGGGGAAGAAGTCGAGCGCGACGTACATCTGGCCGGTGAGCAGGTTGCCGGGGCGGAGCTGGGCGCGCAGGCCGCGCTTGACCAGCGCCGCGGCGCGCGCCTTGGCGTCGCCGCTGTCCACCGCTTCGCCGAGGCGCTCGGGGTAGATCACCGCGGTCACCGGCGCGAGGTAGGTGTCGGTCTTGGCGTCGTGGGTGAGGTGGATCGACTGCACCTGGCCGATGGTGACGCCGTGGAAGTCGATCGGCGCGCCGACCGAGAGGCCGCGCACGGTGTTGCGGAAGCTGAACACCACGGTCTGGGGCGGGCCGTCGGGAGTCTTGACCGCGGTGCTGCGGTCGGCGGCGAGGGCGAACTCGGCCCCTTCCGGCGCGGGGGTGTTGACGTCGCTGCCGGGCAGCGGCTCGAACGCGATGCCGCCGAGCAGGATCGTCGCGAGCGACTGGGTCTGAAGCTTGAGGCCGCCCGCGTCGAAGCTCAGGTCGATGCCGCTCGCATGCCAGAATCGGGTCTCGGGCGTGATGAAGCGGTCGTAGGGCGCGCGGACGAAGATGCCGACGGTGATGCTCTGGCCGTCGTCGTCGAGGGAGAACTGCTCGAGGTGGCCGACCTGGATGCGGCGGAAGTAGACCGGCGCGCCGACGTCGAGCGAGCCGATGTCGTCGGCATGCAGTACGTAGCGTTTGCCCGGCTCGTCCGAGGTTACCACTGGCGGCGATTCGAGTCCGACGAAGTGCTTCTGCTCGTCCTTCGAGCGGCCGCCGTCGACGCCGATGTATGCCCCCGAAAGCAGGGTGCCGAGGCCGGTCACGGTCGCCCCCGCGAGGCGCGGCCGCACCACCCAGAAGCGGCTGTCGGTGGCGGCGAAGGCTTCGGCGCTGTGGTCGAGCTCGACCTTCACCACCGCCTTGGTGCGGTCGTCGTTGAGGTGGACCTCGGTGACGTCGCCGATGTCGACGTTCTTGTACTTCACCTTGGTCTTGCCGGGGGTGATCCCCTCGGCGGTGGCGAACTCGATCTCGATCGTCGGGCCGGTGCTGCGGATCTGGCGCACCGCCAGCGTGCCGCCGATGATCGCCGCCACCAGCGGCACCAGCCAGATCAGCGAGGGCACCCAGCGCGGCGCGCGGCTGACCTTGGGGTCGGGGGCCTGGATCGGCAGGTCGGGATCGTTCATGACTTTTTCTCCGAGCGATCCCAGATCAAACGTGGGTCGAAGGTGTGGGCGGCGATCATGGTGAGCACCACCACCGCGCCGAAGGCGGCGGCTCCCGGCCCGGCGTCGATCGTCGCGAGGCTGCGGAAGCGCACCATGCCGACGGTCATGGTGATGACGAAAATGTCGAGCATCGACCAGCGGCCGACGAACTCGATGACGCGGAACATCAAGGCGCGCTGGCGTAGGCCCTTGTCGACGCCGTACTGCGCCGCGATCAACAGCAGCACCATGCAGAGAATCTTGGCCAGCGGGATGAAGATGCTCACCGCGAAGATCAGGATCGCGAGGTCGGGCGAGCCGGTGTTCCAGAAATAGACGATGCCGCTCATGATCGTGTCGTGGGAGGTGTTGAACAGGGTGTAGGTGCTCATCACCGGCAGGAGGTTGGCGGGAACATAAAGGATCGCGGCGGCGATCAACAGCGCCCATGTGCGGCGGATGCTGTCGACCTTGCGCGCGTGCAGGGTCGTGCCGCAGCGCGGGCAATGCGGATGCGGCTCGCGGCCAGGGTCGCAGACCAGGCCGCAGGTCTCGCACAGGATCAGGCCTTCGGCGTGGGCGGTGGGCAGGGTCATGGCTCCGCCTCCGGCAACGGGCGCAACGCCCACAGCGCCTTCAGGTCGTAGGAAATGATCAGGGTCAGCAGGATCGTCAGCGCGGCGAAGGCGAACAGCGCGACGCCGGGGATCACCTGCGCGGTGTGGGAGATCTTGACCAGGGCGACGACGATGCCGAGCATGAACACCTCGGTCATCCCCCAGGGCCGCACCGCCTGGATGCCGCGCAGCAGCGCCGCCACATGGGGCGAGCCGGGCTCGCGGCGGATCAGGATCAGGAGCGCGGTGAACGCGCCGAGTTCGGCGACCGGGAAGGCGATGGTGGTGGCGAAGGCGAGCATCGCGGTGAGCACCCGGCCCTCGTCCCAGAGCACGCCGATGCTGCCGATCAGCGAGGCGGAATGGGTGATGCCGCTGGCGCTCAAGCGCACGACCGGCGAAAGGTTGGCGATCACCAGGGTGATCGACGCGGCGATCACCAGGGCGAGCAGGTGGTCGGGGTCGAGCTTGATCGCCTCGCGATAGAGCGGCGCGCCGCAGCGGGCGCAGCGCGCACGTTCGCCCCGGCCGAGCGTCGGGCGTCGATACAGGGCGTCGCAATGCGGGCAGGCGATCAGGGCGGGCAAGGGCTTGGGCATTCGATTGTCTCGCATTTGCTTACCCTTTGAAGTGGCCAAGGTTAAGCAATTCGGCAAGGGGCAGGTTCCCCCCGGCCGCAGGCGGTGGTTTCGCCGACCCGCGCGGGGTGATATAGAGCGCGGACGGAGGTAATGGCATGATCACACCGATGAACGACGAAGGCGCCCTGGTGCTGTTTTCCGGCGGGCAGGACTCCGCCACGTGTTTGGCGTGGGCACTCTCGCGCTTTTCCCGCGTCGAAACCATCGGATTCGACTATCGCCAGCGCCACCGCGTCGAGCTTGAGGTGCGTCAGGAATTCCTGAAGGAACTTCGCGCGATTTTTCCCACCTGGTCGGATCGACTCGGCGAGGACCGGGTGCTGGATGCGGGCGCGCTGGCGTCGATCGGCCAGACCGCGATGATCGAGGACGTGGCGATCGAAATGGGCGCCAACGGCCTGCCCAACACCTTCGTTCCCGGCCGCAACATCCTCTTCCTCACCCTCGCCTCGGCGGTGGCCTACCGGCGCGGCCTGCGCCACATCGTCACCGGCGTCTGCGAGACCGACTACTCGGGCTATCCCGACTGCCGCGACGACACGATCAAGGCGACCCAGGTGGCGCTCAACCTCGGCATGGAGGCGCGCTTCGCCCTGCACACGCCGCTGATGTGGATCGACAAGGCGGGCACCTGGGCGATGGCGATGGAGCACGGCGGCCGCGACCTCGTCAACCTGATCAACCGCGGCACCCACAGCTGCTACATCGGCGACCACACCACGCGCCACGACTGGGGCTTCGGCTGCGGCGAATGCCCGGCTTGCGAGCTCCGCGCCGGCGGCTGGCGGCGCTGGCTGAGCGAGGCCTGATGGCCTACCGGGTCAAGGAAATCTTCCACACCCTGCAGGGTGAGGGCGCGCACAGCGGCCGCGCCGCGGTGTTCTGCCGCTTCGTCGGCTGCAATCTCTGGAGCGGGCGCGAGGCCGACCGGGCGGGCGCGGTTTGCCGCTTCTGCGATACCGACTTCCTCGGCACCGACGGTCCGGGCGGCGGCGCGTTCGCCAGCGCCGAAGACCTCGCGGACGCGGTCGCGGCGTGCTGGAACGCGGCGG
>LUYR01000354.1 GCA_001603335.1 Rhodospirillales bacterium Alpha_05
CCGCGCCGGAGCTTCCGAGCGCGCGGGCGGTCCGCTTCCAGCCCTTCAGGCCCGCCGCGCCGCCGTGCACGGTGCGGTCGGTGGCGAGGCCGGAGATCCAGGCATCGCCGCCGCCCAGGGGGGAATTCCCCCAGGGCTGGGCGGCGTCGACGCCGACGAAGCGGATCCGGATCATCACTTCTTGCCGGACTTCTTCGCCGGCTTCTTCGTCGCCTTCGCGGGCTTGGCCACGCCGACGGTTTCGTAGTTGGCGGCGATCATCCGTTCGAGCAGGCGCACGCCGAAGCCGGATGCGCCCTTGGGCGAGGTCGGCAGCGCCTTCTTGGTCCAGGAGACGCCCGCGATGTCGAGGTGCGCCCAGGCGACGCCCGGCTGGATGAACCGCTTGAGGAACTGCGCGGCGGTGATCGAGCCGCCCTCGCGGCCGCCGACGTTCTTCATGTCGGCGATGTCCGACTTGATCTGCTCGTCGTAGGCGTCGCCCATCGGCATCCGCCACAGCGGCTCGCCGACTTCGAGGCCCGCGTCGGTGAGGATCTTCGAGAGGTTGTCGTCGTTGGAGAACAGGCCGGCGTTCTCGTTGCCGAGCGCGATCACGATCGCGCCGGTCAAGGTGGCGAGGTCGATCACCGCCTTCGGCTTGAAGGTTTCCTGAGTATACCAGAGCGCGTCGGCGAGGACGAGGCGGCCTTCCGCGTCGGTGTTGATCACTTCGATGGTCTGGCCCGACATCGAGATGACGACGTCGCCCGGGCGCTGCGCGGTGCCCGACGGCATGTTCTCGACCAGGCCGATCACGCCGACGACGTTCACCGCCGCCTTGCGCCGCGCGAGGATGCGCATCAGGCCGGTGGTGACCGCCGCGCCGCTCATGTCGGTCTTCATCTCTTCCATGCCGCCCGCGGGCTTGATCGAGATGCCGCCGGTGTCGAAGCAGACGCCCTTGCCGACCACCGCGACCGGCGCGTCGTCCGGGTTGCCGCCGTTCCAGCGCATCACCACGAGGTAGGATTCGCAATCCGAGCCCTGGCCGACGCCCAGGAGCGAGCCCATGCCGAGCTTCGCCATCGCCTTTTCGTCGAGGACTTCAACCTCCACGCCGTCCTTCTCCAGCGACTTCGCGATCTTCATGAACGCGGCGGGGTAGAGGACGTTTGCGGGTTCGGAGATCAGGTTGCGGGCGAACGACACGCCCTCGGCGACGACGTCGAGATGCGCCCAGGCGGCCTTGGCGGCGGCCGGGTCGGCGACGGTGACGGTGAGGGTCTTCAAGGTCGGCTTGTCCTCGGCCTTGAGCTTGGTGCGGTAGGTGTCGAAGCGATAGCTCCGCAGGTTCGCGCCGAGCGCCGCGTGGGCGGCGAGCATCGGTGCGGAAACCTTGGCGTCCGCCAGCACGTCGATGGCGATGGTGAGTTCGGTGCCGGTGCCCTTTTCGGCGGCCACCAGCGCGGCGGCGCCGAAGCTCTCGGCGCGGCGCGCGTCCACCGCGTCGCCCTTGCCGAGGCCGACGAGGACGATCCGGTCGAGCCCGAGGCCCGACGGCGCGACGATGTCGAGGGTCTGGTCGGCCTTGCCGGAGAAGCGCGACGCGGCGATGGCGCGGGAAATCGCGCCGCCGGTGGCTGCGTCCACGTCCTTGGCGGACGGCGTGAGAATGCCGGAGTCCAGGACGCCGACGGCGAGGCACCCGGATTTCGGCAGGCCGGGCTGGGCGAAGACGACTTTCATGCGGAAATGTCCTTGATGATTGCGGAGGCGGCGGCGCTCAGGTGCGCCTGCGCGACGTGATGCCTTCGATATTGCCCGCAATTGAACGCCTTGCAAGCGCCGACCAAGGATTTTCAGTGCGATGCGGGCATGATCACCGGCTGGCGGCGACGTCCCCAGTTTCCCGGCGGGCCGTCGAACACGCCCGGCAGTTGGGTGTCGCAACGCACGCAGCGCCCGTGCGGGTCGAGGCCGTGGCCGAGGATTTCGTAACGGTCGCGGCGCAGCGCGGGCGCGCCGCAGCCGGGGCAGAGGGTGGTTTCGCCCTCCGGGTCGTCGATGTTGCCGGTGTAGACGAAGGCGAGGCCCTCGGCGCGGGCGACGGCGCGGGCGCGG